>NZ_CP131601.1:3000000-3269131 GCF_030685535.1 Photobacterium leiognathi
GTGGTTGCTGTTATTACCTTGTTTGTTCTTGCAATAGTTTAAGGAGTCCGTCGTGGTTAATTTACATCCTAAACGTTCTGACGAGCCAGTTTGGTGGAGTCTGTTTGGTGCTGGCGGTACTTGGTTTGCAATGATCACGCCAGTCACTGTTTTAGTACTCGGTATTTTGGTTCCACTTGGCGTGATCAGCCCTGAAGCGATGACTTATGATCGCGCTGCTGATTTCGCAACAAGCTTTATCGGTGCGCTATTTGTTATCGCAACCCTGTCGCTACCAATGTGGCATGCAATGCACCGTGTTCACCACGGTATGCATGATTTAAAAATTCATGCAGGCGTTGTTGGTAAAGTCGTGTGTTACGCATTAGCGTTTTTAATCACTGCGCTATCGATCATCTTCGTCTTCATGATTTAATCAAAAGACGCGCTTAAAAAGCACCGCTAGTCGGTGCTTTTTTATTATCTGAACAACGTGCCCTTCCCTTAACTAGGCTCACTAACAGGCACAAAAAAAGGCCGCTAATGCGACCTTCTTTCTTCGTTAACTTAATAACGATATAAACCCGTTAATTACTTAACACGGCTTACGTATTCACCTGAACGAGTGTCAACTTTGATCACTTCGCCAATAGCGATGAATAGAGGTACACGAACAACAGCACCAGTGCTTAGTGTTGCTGGTTTACCGCCAGTACCTTGTGTATCACCTTTAAGACCAGGATCTGTCTCAGTTACTTCTAGCTCAACGAAGTTTGGTGGAGTAACAGCGATTGGGTTACCGTTCCAAAGTGTTAGCGTACAAGTGTTGTTCTCAACTAACCACTTAGCATTCTCACCAACAGCTTTAACGTCAGCAGCGATTTGCTCGAACGTTTCGTTGTTCATGAAGTGGTAGAATTCACCGTCGTTGTATAGGTAATCAAGATCAGTATCGATTACGTCCGCAGCTTCAACTGATTCACCTGATTTGAAAGTCTTCTCAAGAACTTTACCAGAAATTAGTTTACGGATTCGTACGCGGTTGAACGCTTGGCCTTTACCAGGCTTAACAAATTCGTTTTCGATAATGACACATGGTTCATTATCTAGCATAATTTTCATTCCGCCGCGGAATTCATTGGTGCTGAAAGACGCCATTCTAATCCTCTTAACATCTTCGAGTTGTATTTAATGTCGCATATCATACCCCTAAACGCGCCATCTGTTGAGCAAAACTGGCTGAATGATCTATCGAATGCGATATCTGATCCATTTACTTTACTAAAATTGCTCAAAATTGATCCCACACCATGGGAAAATGGCCTCGCTGCAAGGAAGCTGTTTGCGCTCCGTGTTCCATTGAGCTTTGTTGATAAAATGGAAATCGGCAACCCTTATGATCCACTTTTACGCCAAATTTTACCGTTAGCGCAAGAATTCGAAGTGCACCAAGGTTACTCTGTCGATCCGCTTGAAGAGCAGCAAAACGAAATCCCTGGTTTACTGCATAAATATCACAACCGCGTTTTACTGATAGTAAAAGGTGGTTGCGCCGTTAACTGTCGCTATTGTTTCCGTCGCCATTTTCCTTACAGCGATAACAAAGGTAATAAACGTCAGTGGCAACAAAGCCTTGAGTACATTGCAGCGCACCCTGAAATTAATGAAGTGATTTTATCTGGCGGCGACCCGTTAATGGCAAAGGATCACGAACTCCAATGGCTGATTGAACATATCGCAGCAATCCCTCATATCAAGCGCCTGCGTATCCACAGCAGACTGCCTGTAGTGATCCCTAATCGTATTACCGATGCATTATGCCAAATACTGGCAGAGACGCGTCTACAAACGATTTTGGTCACTCATATTAATCACGCTAACGAAATCGATGATGCGCTAAAAACAGCAATGCAGAAGCTAAAACAAGCCAATGTCACCTTACTGAACCAAGGTGTACTGCTAAAAGGCGTTAATGACTCGGTAGCAGCGCTCACCGATCTCAGTGAAACCTTATTTGATGCAGGTATTCAGCCTTATTACCTCCACGTATTAGACCGTGTACAAGGGGCGGCGCACTTCATGGTCGATGATGAAATCGCACGCCAATTAATGGCAGGCTTAATTACCAAGGTATCTGGTTATTTAGTCCCTAAGCTCACCCGAGAGATCGGTGGACGAGCAAGTAAAACGCCCCTCGATTTACTGCTTGAATAGACAATAAAACAGCAACTTAAAGAAAAAAGACGATTATATCGTCTTTTTTTTACCCCCAAAGCCTACACCGCTCACCTTTAAATAACTTTAACACCTAAAAGGTGACCACCAACGCGCGATAACTAAAAATAACACTACAAACCTCATATAACTCATTGAATTAAAATAAAATAAATTCAATGTACAGCTTTTACAGGAAAACACAAACAAAGCATAAGTACAACAATGTTACTTTTAATGACATCAAAAAGAACATAGTATTCTTTTTACTTTCTTAATAAATAAAATCACTCCATATCATTAAAAAAATTCATCTTCACGGCTCTCGATTTTTTAGCGTTTTAAGCGCATAGTCGCCGCTCATACAGCAACCTTTTATTTTAAGTTCGCCAAACTTTAGGTTGCTGACTATCTCTTTTTATTTGTCGCGAGTAACGCAATGAAAATTGGCATTTTGTCGCAAAACGCTAACCTATACTCTACCCGTCGCCTTGTTGAAGCCTGTGAACAACGAGGACATGAAGCCGTTATTATTAATGCGCTACGCTGTTATATGAATATCAACTCTGTGAAGCCTTCTATCCATTTTGAAGGTAATGATTTAACAGGGTTTGATGCCATCATTCCTCGTATAGGATCTGACATCACTTTTTATGGTTGTTCAGTACTGCGTCAGTTTGAAATGATGGGCGTTTTTCCAGTAAACCAATCCATTGCGATTTCGCGCTCTCGTGACAAACTGCGCTCACTACAACTATTAAGTCGTAAGGGTGTTGGCATGCCAATTACAGGCTTTGCCAGTAAGCCTGATGATGTACCCGATCTGATCAAAATGGTCGGTGGTGCGCCACTGGTTATTAAGCTGCTTGAAGGTACACAAGGCATTGGTGTGGTATTGGCTGAAACACAAAAAGCCGCTGAAAGCGTGATTGAAGCTTTTATGGGGTTAAAAGCGAATATCATGGTGCAGGAATACATCAAAGAAGCTGGCGGTGCTGATATTCGTTGTTTCGTTATCGGTGATAAAGTCATTGCTTCAATGAAACGCCAAGCAGCTGAAGGGGAGTTTCGCTCTAACCTTCACCGTGGTGGTAGCGCCTCACTAATCCGCATTACGCCAGAAGAGCGTAAAACGGCCATTGCAGCAGCAAAAGCGATGGGGTTAAGCGTGGCAGGTGTTGACTTACTGCGTTCTAATCGTGGTCCACTGATCATGGAAGTGAACTCATCACCAGGCCTAGAAGGGATTGAAGCTGCGACAGGTAAAGACATTGCAGGCATGATCATCGAGTACATTGAGAAAAATGCCAACAAAAACAAAAGATTCCAATTAAACCAGTAACATAATAAAGCAGTCTCTTATTGATAACACAAGAGGCTGCTTTTACCGCCGCCAAAGATCAGCTTTTCCTGTCAAATACAGCAAAAACATGCACAAATCACACTGCTAAACAAAAGCCTTCCTTGTAAATCATAACCTATTGATTATAAACGCTTTAAAACCGTACAGCTTTTTAAGCTTTTTTCCAGGCAAACTAACTCATTAGTGACATGGCAACCCAAATACCAACCTTTACTATTGACAGTAATGTTAGTAAGTGACAGCTTATTGAGTGCGTAATAGCCATAACTTAATAAGTCGACTCTTTTGCAACCGTTTTAATACGCAACGCCGAATAAATGTGATCCTCAGAACACCCTGTTACTCATACACAGATAAATACTATCGACCAGCCTTAAATTACGTTAACGTAACTCATCACAACATAATGATCAGAAGAGAAATCAAAGGATTAAAGCATGACCGATTTTACCTATGGCGTTGTAATGGTAGAAGATGACCAGCCATTTGATATGGGGAAGGTAAATACTCAGGACGTTCCAGAAGAGGCCGTAGCGACATATATTCAAATTATCGAACAGTTACTTAAACAAGACAGCCAAGGTAAACAATATGCGGGTTTAGGCTTTGAAGGGGCAGAAAAGCTAGCGTTCAGTGCACTACCTGTCGAAGAGCACGATAAAATTGCCACAGGATTAGTCTATAACCCAGACAATAACGGCGAAAACTTAGTATTAGTCGGACGTGTCTTTTTTAGCATTAAAGAGCGCTCAGTCTCTTTTAACATGGAAACCAATGCAGATGATGTCTTAGTACAAGGTGATGAAGACTTACGTGGCTTTGTTCAGTCTTTTATTGTCTGCTTTATGGCGGCTTGGGTTGAATTAAATAAAGCGCATCTGGCGTAATAGTACAAACAACAATACCTCTGATATAGATAATCAGGGGTCTTGCTTTTATCTTTCCATAAAAAGACCTCCCTCTTATCTCCTGTTATCAACAAGTCA
Organism: Photobacterium leiognathi; assembly: GCF_030685535.1. Lineage (NCBI taxonomy): Bacteria > Pseudomonadati > Pseudomonadota > Gammaproteobacteria > Vibrionales > Vibrionaceae > Photobacterium > Photobacterium leiognathi. Next base: position 3,004,543 of record NZ_CP131601.1, read on the forward strand.
GAAACTACACCGCCTTAAACCATCAAAAATGTACAGCAATATACAGATAGAACAGCTTTTTCCCGCACATCACCAACAAAAAACTAAACACAGACCCACATCCGAACTTAAAGTGTTGATTTATAATAACTATTTATGTTGTACAGCTTTTCACGCTTTTTACCCGATAAACTCCGTACAAGAGAGACCTATCAAGAACCTGATCTCACAAAAAGTCATCACAACGAATACTTAACCTTATGGAGTTACTCGCAAAAAGAACCAAGCGAGAAAGCCTGTAATCAACTTAATAAAAATAACAATTGATAACCGCAACACAAGCGATCATATAAATTATAATTAAATAGCTAAAAGCTGAATTATATATTCATTTGTATGTTTTTCACAAAATACAAAATAGTAACCTTTATGTTATTTGTCAAAATAGAGATGAGAAGATAGCAAATACAAATCTAGACATTAATTTTGTTAATTTATATCTAAAATGCAAAATTAAGTCATAAAGCAGTACAACAAAAATTAACTTAGTTTTTATCAACACTTGCTCGAATTTGGATTTTGTTTATAACCTTATTCTAGCTCACAAAGAGTACAGCTTTGGAGGTAGTAATCAGCTAATAGGTGTACAATTTCTCAATTTTTAATTGGAACGAATACACAATACATAAACTATTGTTTTTATTAGATTTAATTTATGTACAGCTTTCTGAGGAATATTCCAAGTAAACCATGTACAAACATAACAACAATATCGCGGTTTAGATCCCGTCTTTTTTCAGGTATAAAAAAGCCGAGCATTACGCTCGGCTTTAAGAATAACTTAGAGAAGATCTCTAACGTTATGAATGGCTGTCGGGTAGCAGTAGTGTATTGCTACAACCACCGCCCCCTAAGAACCGTACGTGCGAGTTTCCCCGCATACGGCTCAAGTCTTTATAAGCCCGCACTTGCGCACGAGCCAGCAACGGGTGACATTAATCATCACCATACATTTTATCGTGACAATAGTAGCAGCAGTCCGCAGCGTGGTCTCCTGATTCCACTGTATCCTTGATGGCGTCTGTCATCTCTCGCCTAGACTCGAAGAGATCACTTACCTCTCCTGAAGTGTATAGTGTGTTACCTAATCTGTAGGCGTCTTCTATATCTTCATCACCTTGGAATACCGTGCTTTCACAATACTCGCATTGTTGGAGAACTCCTGCTCGTATCGCAATATCGGTGGCTACGCGAAACTTATCCTCTACTTCTTCCATATGTCTTTTGATAATACTCATTAATTACTCCTAGCATGTTCAACGCAGGATCTGATATTAAACCCGATCACTATGTATCGCTGTGAAGTAACCATCGTTATGTATTTTTCTATGACAATTAATATGCAACATCATCAAATTCGAGCTAACGTCCGTGCCGCCATCCACTCTTCTGACTATATGGTGAATATCCCATTCATCTTCCGAATTGAACTGTTGGTGACACACCGCACATTTGTAGTCTTGTCTTTCGACAATCTTCCATAGCTTCCAGTTACCCGCCAAAGATTTCTTCAATCTTTGCATCTTCAGACGTTCAAAGTATTGTTCATCCTCCGGTAAGTAACAATTCGCTGTTGCCCTAATTTTCACATGTTTATCGACTTTCACTCTCGCTGCACTCAACAAGCGGTAGTGACCGTCTTCCCCTTTCGGTTTCGGTGCGCTGAATACCCAGTTTCTGTCGCCCACTGTTTTAAAGTATTTGTCTTTAATCCAGCGCTTACGGCGATTCAAATGTATTCGGCGGCACCACTGCCACAACATTTTCCAGATCCTGTAATCGATATATTTGAATGTCTCACTCGCACATACCCAGCGATGGTAGTTACACCACCCTCTGATCATCGGATTCAACTTCGCTATCACCGCTGAAGCTGGCACCGTTTTATGGCTGTTGAGATAATCTCGTATACCGCGCAGAAAGCTCTTCACGTTTTTCTTTGACGGCTTAATTAACATCTTACCGTCGTATTTACGCAAATTCTGCCCGAGAAAATCGAACCCGTCGTCTATGTGCGTGATCAGCGTTTTTTCTGCTGACAATTGCAATCCCCGTTCTGCCATAAAGGCTTCAACTATTGGTAAGACCTTATCTTCTAGTAGCTCTTTCGAGATCCCCGTGATGATAAAGTCATCTGCATAACGCACATAATTAACCTTAGTTTTGTAACTGGCTTTCGTGTTCTTCTTCCCGAAGTGGGATTCGAGCACCGTTTCCAGTCCGTCTAAGGCCATATTAGCGAGTACAGGTGATATAATCCCACCTTGCGGTGTACCCGCCTCCGTCGAGTTAAACTTCCCAGATTCCATGAATCCAGATTTCAGCCACTTCTTGAGTATCGCCTTATCCAAAGGAATATTGGCGATAAGCCAATCATGGCTGATAAAGTCAAAACACCCTTTGATATCACCCTCTAGTACCCAACGGGCACTAGTCTTACGACTGAGGTTCACGAAACATTGTTCGATCGCATCAGCACAAGAGCGATTTGGGCGAAAGCCATAGCTGTTTCGATCCGCCGTGGTTTCCGATATGGGTTCAAGAGCTAACAAGTATAGTGCCTGCATTGCTCTATCACGCATGGTTGGTATTCCCAACGGTCTACGCTGGTAATTAGCTTTAGGAATATAGACTCGCTTCATCGGTCTGGGCTTATAACCTTTACGCGTCAGCTGATCTATGGCTCCCCACTTCAAAACCGGAGTGTTCCAAATTTCTCCATCAACACCCGGGGTGTTTTTCCCTCTGTTTTCGGTGACACGCCGAATGGCTATCACCTTGGCAGCAAACGAACGAGTTAGCATGCGTTGCAGCTTTTTAACCTGTCTCCAATCAGATTTTAGTGTTGCTTTCGCGATCCTTACCTGTAGCCCCCTCACTCTATGGTGCATCAGTTCCCAGTTAATACTGTGCCAATGCTCCGCCGAGTGGGAGAATGCAGGTAATACGGAAAAATTACTCATCTTGCTCTTCTCCTAGTTGGGCGAACCAAGATCCTAGAGAAAAGACAGAATTATCCCTAGAGGGATAAAATAGCCTTCATCCCTCAGGGTTTAGTTCGAGTTTAACGTCTAAACGTATGTTTGGTGGCTTTACCTGTTTTCACACGATTAAAGACCAGAAAGAAGTCAGCCCGCTTTCACGTGAGGCAAATTTTGAACCTCTATTTCTACCATTACAGTAGAACATTCGCTTTTTCCTTCGTCCTTTACTCTCTTATCCATCAGATCATCTTACGAATCACCTGCCAACAAGGGCGGATAGTAGGGCTTACCGAGTTCCCATGTCTGTACAAAAAATAACTTAGGTGCTGTCTATTCATAGGTGGCTTATAAGCAGTGTATCCCTAGATGTAAAAGAAATAACTATGCCACATACCTTTTGGTTTAAGCGTATCAATACATTTCGCTTAGTGCGGTTGACGGTGTTTAACAACAGTTCACATGTGTTCACCTTATTATCTAGCCTAGCCTCTAAACCTATTGTATTTAGGTTGTCTTAATAAGAACTCACGTTCAATATTAACTGTTTGCACAGGAGTACATTGTTAGGAAGCTTCAGACAATTTGTTACCAAATTTGCCCTATCCCTAGGCTACGATTGACTGCACTATCGGTTCGATAGTTTAACTTCGAACAATACAGACAAGAGCTTAAGTCGTGACTGTCTAAGTTGGTTGTATGATTGGTTAGATCATATTTGGGGAATATTTCTATAAGAATTAATACAGGCTAAGATCAAAATAAACCAAGTAATGATTTTAAGCTTCTCAACATAGAAATATGATTACTGGTGTGGATGGATTTCCATAGTATTTTAGTTTCTCAGTCGAGAAATTAATATTATTGCAGTTAGCAATGTATGAGGATGATCAACTTAAAAGCTTAGGTGTTCCAGATCATCACCTAATTTAGTTTATGAAATACATTAAAAATATCGCAATAAAACCTTAGAGCAGATATGCATCATAATCAATCGATTAAGTACATATTTTGTGATTTAAGTCTTATAGAAAGAGAGCTCTCTGAATCTACTCAATATAATTAACCTTGGATATCAACAGATAACAAGATAACTAAATGCGTAAATATATGGTTAGACTGATATTTAAAACCTATCAAATCTTGTTCCATTAAGAACAGCTTCATTTCAATCGACAATTTATAGATATCTTAATATCAAAATTAATTAGATATAAGAATATTATGACAAAGTTCATGCCATTAGAGGGATTATGGAGAATCCAGATAATATAAATATTCTAAAAAAAACTTAGAAATTATATAGAGTTGCATTACGCAGGTAGTGTTTTAATCAGCTGAAAGCTTGAGTGTTTCAGATTATCACTCAATTCGGTTAGTCAATGAGGTGTTAACCTCATTGACTACCTTAGGCTAGTGGCGATTAATTTTCAACCACTAGAGCGAGAGTCCATTCAAAAGTTTGAACTGGATCTCAGACAGCACGACTCTCGTCGCACTACATCATACCGCCCATGCCACCCATACCGCCCATGCCACCCATATCTGGCATTGCAGGTGTATCAGAAGGCTTATCAGTTACCATCGCTTCTGTTGTGATCATAAGACCAGCTACAGATGCTGCGAACTGAAGTGCTGAACGCGTTACTTTTGTTGGGTCTAGGATACCCATCTCGATCATATCGCCGTACTCGCCAGTTGCCGCGTTGTAACCGTAGTTCGCATCGCCAGCTTTAACGTTGTTAGCAACAACAGATTCTTCATCACCAGCATTCTTAGTGATTTGACGAATAGGAGCTTCCATCGCACGAAGTGCTACGCGAATACCTACGTTTTGCTCTTCGTTATCACCAGTAAGACCAGCTACTTTAGATGCCGCACGGATTAGTGCTACACCACCACCCGCTACAACACCTTCTTCAACTGCTGCGCGAGTTGCGTGTAGTGCATCTTCTACGCGGTCTTTCTTCTCTTTCATTTCAACTTCAGTTGCAGCACCCACTTTGATAACAGCTACGCCGCCAGCAAGTTTAGCTACACGCTCTTGAAGTTTTTCTTTGTCGTAGTCAGAAGTCGCGTCTTCGATTTGTTGACGGATTTGCGCTACACGACCTTGAATCATCGCTTCTTCACCAGAACCGTCGATGATGGTTGTTGTTTCTTTAGTGATAGTGACACGCTTAGCTTGACCAAGATCTTCTAGCTGAACTTTCTCTAGCTCTAGACCGATTTCTTCAGAAATCACAGTACCAGCAGTTAGTACTGCGATATCTTGTAGCATTGCTTTACGACGATCACCGAAACCAGGTGCTTTAACAGCAGCCACTTTCACGATACCACGCATGTTGTTCACAACAAGTGTTGCTAGCGCTTCACCTTCAACGTCTTCTGCAATGATAAGTAGAGGACGAGATGCTTTCGCAACGCCTTCTAGTGCAGGAAGCAATTCACGGATGTTAGATACTTTCTTATCAACCAATAGGATGAATGGGTTCTCTAGATCAACAGAGCCTGCTTCTTGGTTGTTGATGAAGTATGGTGATAGGTAACCACGGTCGAACTGCATACCTTCAACAACGTCTAGTTCGTCTTGAAGTGCTTGACCTTCTTCAACAGTGATAACACCGTCGCGGCCTACTTTTTCCATTGCTTCAGCAATTAGGTTACCTACTGTCGTATCAGAGTTCGCAGAAATCGTACCTACTTGCGCGATTGCTTTGGTATCTGCACATGGTACAGATAGTGCTTTTAGCTCTTCAACAGCAGCAACAACGGCTTTGTCGATACCACGCTTAAGATCCATTGGGTTCATGCCAGCAGCAACGGCTTTCAAACCTTCTTTAATGATCGCTTGTGCAAGTACAGTCGCTGTTGTTGTACCGTCACCAGCAGCATCGTTCGCTTGTGATGCTACTTCTTTTACCATTTGTGCGCCCATGTTCTGGAACTTGTCTTCCAGCTCAATTTCACGCGCTACAGATACACCATCTTTAGTAATAGTTGGTGCACCAAATGATTTGTCTAGTACAACGTTACGGCCTTTAGGACCTAATGTTACTTTTACTGCGTCTGCTAGAATGTTTACACCCTCTAGCATTTTAATTCGTGCGTCGTTACCAAATTTAACGTCTTTAGCAGCCATCTTGCGTTTCCTTTCTTAATTTTTAATTCGAGGTGATCGGATTATTCAACGATTGCCATGATGTCGTTTTCAGACATGATTAGAACTTCTTTGCCGTCGATCTTTTCAGTCTTAGTGCCGTAGCCTTCAGCAAAGATAACAGTGTCGCCAACTTTAACGTCAAGTGGCTGAACAGAACCGTTTTCTAAAATACGACCTTTGCCTACTGCAAGTACTTTGCCGCGAGTAGATTTTTCAGCAGCTGAGCCAGTTAGTACAATACCGCCCGCAGACTTTGATTCAACTTCTTGGCGCTCAACGATAACGCGGTCGTGTAAAGGACGAATATTCATCGGTCGTCTCTCCTGATAATTGGTAATTTCCATACGTGAAGTACAGCCAAACATCTGTTTGGTGACTTTTCTATTACCTAAACATGTTGGGTCAAAGAAGTCAGAACCCAAGGCTTGAGGTCATTTTTTTTCATTATTTATTTGAGAACTTTTGCCCGATCACATTCTTTGCATTAGGGTATGCATGCATCCTTACAATGAGACCGTCATGGAAACCAACACCAAGCTCGATAAACACGGCTTATTATCCGATCCGATCCCAGATGCGCTGATCCGTTTAGCCGTTCCTATGTTGTTCGGCATGATCGCTATTTTGATGTTTAATCTGGTTGATACATTTTTTATTTCTTTACTCGGCACCAATGCGTTAGCCGCAGTCAGTTTTACTTTTCCCGTTACCTTTGGTCTGAACTGTATCACCATGGGAATGAGTGTTGGGATCTCCACCAGCATTGGACGTTTGCTCGGAAGTGGTGATACCAAAAGTGCAGCGAGGCTTACCACGCATGGTTTACTGCTTGCCGTTATTTTAATGGTGTTAGGCTCAACCGTTGGTTGGCTAACAATCGATCCACTCTTTTCCTTAATGGGCGCCAGTGCGGATTTACTGCCAATCATCCACGAATATATGACTGTGTGGTACATCGCTATCCCCTTATTGGTGATCCCAATGACGGGTAACAGTGCAATACGCGCCACAGGAGATGCGAAAAGCCCAGCGAAGATCATGATCATGGCAGGCCTTATTAATGGCATTCTCGATCCTTTATTGATCTTCGGTTATGGCCCATTTCCAGAGCTCGGGGTGAAAGGGGCGGCAATTTCCAGTGGTATTAGCTGGGCTGTCGCATTAACAGCGTCACTGTATTTGCTTCATCGCCGTGAAAAACTGCTAACTGTGCCTGTTTTTCGCAAATTAAAAGCCGATTGGCAGCAAATATTACAAATTGGCGCACCCGCAGGGCTTTCTAATGCACTAAACCCGCTATCCAGCGCACTGTTGATGACACTACTTGCAGCACAAGGCACCGCATCTGTGGCGGCATTTGGCGCAGCAATGCGTATTGAATCAATTTTGGTGATCGGCATGATGGCGTTAGGCTCGGCATTAATGCCGTTTATGGCGCAAAACCTTGGTGCCAAGCAACCCGAACGTGCTTTTAAAGCCTTGTTTACTGCAATGCGCTTTGCGATTTTGTTCCAATTACTGATCTTTATTGCCATGGTGCCATTGAGCATGCCATTGGCAGCACTATTTTCTCAAGACGCCACCGTACGAGCACAGCTATGGCATTATTTATTGGTTGTGCCAGCCAGTTATGGCTTACAAGCAGTGTGTATGTTGTTGATCAGCGCACTGAATGCCTTACATAAAACCGTTAATGCATTAATTTGGAATCTACTGCGTTTGTTTGGTTTCATGCTGCCAAGTGCATGGCTAGGAAGCCTTTATTACGGTACTGAAGGGCTATTTATAGGGATTGCGATTGCTAATATCATTGGTGGTCTTGGTGCTTATTTATATGCGCGACGATTACGAAAATCGACGATATTAGCGACATTTACCTCTTCATAAAATATGAATAGTGTGAATATAAAAAAGGCAGCGAACGCTGCCTTTTTTATTAATAACTTTTTATATGTGTTGAATAAAGACTTACTTTAAACGTGGATTTTTAGGGTTATCATTTTGATCATCTTTACGTTCAAACTCACCATCAAACACATCACCATTGTCATTATGATGATTAAATGGCCCTTGCGAATGACCACCAAAATCAGAATGGAAACCACCACCAAATTGATTAAAGTTACTCTGTACTTTCACTCGCTGCATTAATTGTTGTGCTAACTTCGCACGAAGGTGAGGCAGTAAAATACACATACCTAAGGTGTCCGTCATAAATCCAGGTGTTAATAGTAGAACACAAGCAACCGCCAATAGCACACCTTCAACAATTTCTTGTGCTGGCATTTCGCCTTGCTGCATCTTGCTTTGCACAGACATCAATGTCGCCAAACCTTGACTGCGCACTAATGATGCACCAACCACAGCGGTGATAAAGACCAACATCATGGTCGGCCAAAAGCCTAAAAAGCCGCCCACTTGAATAAATAAGCCAATCTCAATCATTGGCACAGCGATAAATAGCAGCATTAATATCGGGAACACGACGAACCTCTTCTTTTCTATGTCTTCTTGTAAGCCCAGTCCGACTGAGCAACAAGCTACAGTATTGCATGTTTGTGATTTAAATACCGAGCCAAGAACGATAAAAAATCGTTAACAAATGATTCCGTATTTAAATTTGAATATTGTCGAAAAAATCAGATACTCCATCTGAGCAGTTGTTCATATTTTGTTATTTACCTTCATTTTCTATCAGATTCACCCTCTGTTTATTAACAACTTTTGTGAGTTCGATCGCGTTTCCGTGCAAATATTTACAGGTCGTTTTAAAAAGTGATCTGGATTATGTTTTTAGGCAATCAGGGGAGTATTATCAGCATCAATTAAGGTGTCAGGTACGATCATCTTGCTTCAACTTAGCGAAACGGATTCTTTGCTTAAATAGTTGGCTTATTTATTGATTTTATTAAAAGATTCCCAAAGGGCTATATTATGTCTCAGATGATTGATCTTGAAAAAAATAATGAAGCAACACTGAATGTTGCAACTCGAATCGAAGAAGATCTTCTAGGTGAGCGTCACGTTCCTGCTGACGCTTACTGGGGTATCCATACTCTACGTGCAATCGAAAACTTTAATATTTCTAGCACGACTATTTCTGACGTACCTGAATTTGTTCGCGGCATGGTTTTCACTAAGAAAGCAGCTGCTATGGCTAACAAAGAATTAGGCGCAATCCCTTCTGAAGTGGGTAACTACATCGTACAAGCATGTGATCTTATTCTAGAAACAGGTAAGTGCATGGATCAGTTCCCATCTGATGTATACCAAGGTGGTGCGGGCACTTCTGTTAACATGAACACCAACGAAGTGATTGCAAACCTTGCTCTTGAGCTGATGGGCAAAGAGAAAGGCGAATATGACATCGTTAACCCAAACGATCACGTCAACAAATCACAGTCAACTAACTGTGCTTACCCTACTGGTTTCCGTGTTGCTGTATACAACAGCATCATTAACATGCTTGAAGCACTGGACTACCTAAAAACAGCCTTCGATGTGAAAGCAACTGAGTTTGCTAGCATCCTGAAAATGGGTCGTACTCAGCTTCAAGACGCAGTACCAATGACGGTTGGTCAAGAGTTCCACGCTTACAGCGTATTGCTAAAAGAAGAAATTAAGAACCTTCAATACACAGCGCAACTGCTACTTGAAGTAAACCTAGGTGCTACAGCTATCGGTACTGGTCTAAACGCGGCTACAGGTTACCAACACCTTGCAGTTCAACGCCTTGCAGAGATCACAGGCTTACCAGTAACACCTGCTGAAGATCTGATTGAAGCAACGTCTGACTGTGGCGCTTACGTAATGGTTCACGGCGCACTAAAACGTACTGCGGTGAAACTATCTAAGATCTGTAACGACCTACGTCTACTGTCTTCTGGTCCTCGTGCTGGTTTGAACGAAATCAACCTACCAGAAATGCAAGCAGGCTCATCTATCATGCCTGCTAAAGTAAACCCAGTTATTCCTGAAGTGGTTAACCAAGTTTGCTTTAAAGTGATCGGTAACGATACAACAGTTACTTTTGCAGCAGAAGCTGGTCAGCTTCAGCTAAACGTAATGGAGCCAGTGATTGGTCAAGCTCTGTTTGAATCAATCAGCCTACTTAAGAATGCATGTATCAACCTACGTGATAAGTGCATCGAAGGTATCACTGTGAATAAAGACGTATGTGAAAGCTACGTATTTAACTCTATCGGTATCGTAACTTACCTAAACCCATTCATTGGTCACCACGAAGGCGATATCGTTGGTAAGATCTGTGCAGAAACAGGTAAGAGCGTACGAGAAGTGGTTCTAGAGCGCGGTCTACTGACTGAAGAGCAATTAGATGATATCTTCTCTATCGAAAACTTAATGCACCCTCAATACAAAGCGCAGCGCTACAGCTAAGCGTTTCGCTCTCTGAGAAATAAGCGGATTTTCACTTGAGGATCCGCTTTTTTTTGTGAATTTTTTTGTTTTTACCTCATCTTTTTTATTTTTAACTTATATTTTTAACTTTCAAACAGGAAAAAAATCTATGACGGGAATAGAACTCTTTGTCGTACTTGCCTTTATCTTTTTAGGGGCAAGGATCGGCGGTATCGGTATTGGCTTTGCTAGTGGTGCAGGTGTCATTGTGTTGTCATTGGTACTCGGTGTACCCACCAGCCAATCATTCATCCCTGTTGATGTGATCTTAATTATCATGTCAGTGATCACCGCCATTGCCGCAATGCAAGTCGCTGGCGGTATGGACTGGTTAGTTCAGCTGGCAGAAGATTTCCTTCGTAAAAACCCTAAACGTATTACCTTCTACGCACCTATCGTAACTTACTTAATGACAGTGATGGCAGGTACTGGACACACAGCATTCTCAACCCTACCTGTGATTGCTGAAGTTGCAAAAGGTCAAGGCATTCGCCCTTCACGTCCCCTTTCTATCGCTGTTATCGCTTCACAAATCGCGATCACCGCTTCCCCAATTTCTGCAGCCGTTGTGTTCTTCTCAGGTATTCTTGAGCCTATCGGTGTGAGCTACATTACTCTGCTTGCTATTTGTATCCCAACTACCTTTATCGCTTGTATGGTTGGCGCATTCGTCGCGAACTTCATGGGTTGTGAACTAAAAGACGATCCTATTTACCAAGAGCGTCTAGCCAAAGGATTAGTGAGTGAAGAAAACACCACTCGTCGTGAAATCAAACCTGAAGCAAAACGCGCAACATACATTTTCCTAGCTGCGATTATTTTCGTGGTGTGTTACGCAGCGGCGATCTCTCACTCTATTGGCTTGATTGAAAACCCAACTCTAGGTCGTAACGAAGCAATCATGTCGGTGATGCTAACAGCAGCTGCAGCAACAGTTTGGTTATGTAAGATTGATGCATCAAAAATTGCATCAGCACCAACATTCCGCTCAGGTATGACAGCATGTATCTGTGTACTAGGTGTGGCATGGCTTGGCTCAACATTTGTTAACGCACACGTTGATGGCATTAAAGAGTTTGCCGGCTCACTACTTAGCGATTATCCATGGATGCTAGCGCTGATCTTATTCTTTGCTTCAATGCTACTGTACTCACAAGGTGCAACCACCACCGCACTGATGCCAGCAGCATTAGCCATTGGTGTCGCACCACTAACAATGATTGCTTCATTTGCAGCAGTAAGTGCGCTGTTCGTACTACCAACGTACCCAACGCTACTTGCAGCCGTTGAGATGGATGATACTGGCTCAACGCGTATAGGTAACCTTGTGTTTAACCACCCGTTCTTTATTCCAGGTGTGGTCACTATTTTCACTTCTGTCGCACTTGGTTTTATCTTCGGTGGCTTCTTACTGTAAGCACAACCTGCGATACTGACTTAAAAAGATTGCTCTCGGGCAATCTTTTTTTTGTCCTAACTTTGACATACCCGACGCCAATAATAAGAATTTCTTGCTAAGCTGATAGCACATTCCAGACACAAGAGTTATCACTATGATGTTATTAACGAATTACCCGATAATCATGGCTATAACGATAATTTGCATTCTCTTATCTTGCGTCACCCTTTGGTTTATTTGCCGCCATCCTATCCCTTATAAAGGACTCTACAGTATTGGGCTTGGGATCATCATCGGTCTTTGTTCTATTTTCCTCTTTACCACCATCAAACATTTAGAGCGCCAAGCAAGCCTAACTCCAACGCCAACCTTTATTGCCGTTCACTCTATTGATGATTTGGAATTAGCCTTAGCAGAAGCTGCAAGCCAGCACCAATCGATACTGTTAGATGTCACTGCCGATTGGTGTACCCCTTGTATCGCTTATAAAAAAGAAATTTTTCCTGCACCTGAAGTGGCTAAACAGCTCAATCAGTACACCTTATTAGAAGCGAATGTCACAGCCAATACCCCACAAGATCTGGCATTAATGCAACAGCTCAATGTCATTGGTTTTCCAACCTTATTGTTCTGGGATAGCAAGGGAGAAGCAGCTCCCCAAGCACAAGTTACTGGCTTTATGGATGCCAATGACTTTAGTGAACATCTCCGCCAACAAGCGCTACACATCCAATAATCATTGCACCCAATATCCTTATAAAAATAGGCGCATTTAACAAAAAACTGTGCTGAGTTACACGCAAGACGAGCGAGAGAGGATCAATATCTGATCTTTATGGTATGAAAATTGCGCAGTCATATTTGCCATGCTAGCGTTAGCCATATTAATAACAAAAATAAAGTACTGCTATGGAAGCTCAGCACACTATCGTTATCGCCGATGATCATCCTCTGTTTCGAAATGCCCTGTTCCAATCTGTCCACATGGCGATTAGCGGTGCAAACCTTCTTGAAGCAGATTCACTCGATTCATTGCTCTCTCTCCTCGAAAAAGAGCCCGACGTTGATTTACTGTTACTCGATCTAAAAATGCCCGGTGCCAATGGCATGTCGGGGCTGATTCAATTACGCCAACAATACCCAGAGCTTCCTACGGTGGTGATCTCTGCCAGTGAAGAGGAAAAAGTGATCCGCCAAGTACATAGTCATGGTGCATTTGGTTTTATTCCTAAATCCAGTGATATGCGTGCGCTGATCTCAGCATTAAATCAGGTATTAGATGGCGAACCCTTTTTTCCTGATAACATCAGCGAAAATAATCAGGCTTACCGTGATTTAGCCGATAAAATTGCCACGCTTACACCACAGCAATACAAAGTATTAGGCATGTTATCTGACGGGCAACTCAATAAGCAGATCGCTTATGATTTGAATGTCTCTGAAGCGACAATTAAAGCCCATATGACAGCGATATTTCGCAAGCTTGATGTTAAAAATCGCACCCAAGCCGTTATTTTGCTCCAGCAACTCGATCTCGATGAGTGAAACGTTAGACTTTAGGCTAACAATGATCTGCATTTAAAAGTAAAAAGCGATTTATTACTCACAAAAACGCCCAAATATGGGCGTTTTTGCTTTTTTAGCCTCGACTAAAGTTGCACTGATAGAACGGAGTTTCATTGCTATTGTTTCTTTTGCAACAATTTATTAACAATAGATTTCGTATTAATAATGCGTGAAGGAGATAACAATGGCGTTCGCATCCAAGGAGCAAGCTCAGGCCTATTGGAAACAAAATCTCAGTATTATGGGATCGCTACTCGCAATCTGGTTTGCCGTGTCATATGGCGCGGGGATCTTATTTGTTGATGCCCTTAATACCATTCAAATTGGTGGCTTTAAATTAGGTTTCTGGTTCTCACAACAAGGCGCTATCTATACCTTTGTTGCCCTGATCTTCGTTTATGTGGTTCGCATGAACGCACTCGATCGTAAATTCAACGTGCAAGAAGATTAAGGAAAGCGAATATGGATATTCAAACTTGGACCTTTATTTTAGTCGGCATTACCTTCGCCCTGTATATCGGCATTGCTATTTGGGCTCGCGCAGGCTCAACCAGTGAATTCTATGTGGCAGGCGGTGGTGTTCACCCTGTCGCTAACGGCATGGCTACCGCAGCGGACTGGATGTCAGCGGCATCATTTATTTCTATGGCAGGGATCATCTCGTTCATTGGCTATGACGGTGGTGTTTACCTGATGGGTTGGACTGGCGGCTACGTCCTCCTTGCCCTTTGTCTTGCTCCTTATTTACGAAAATTTGGCAAATTCACGGTGCCAGATTTCATCGGCGATCGTTACTACTCTAAAACTGCCCGCATGGTGGCTGTGTTCTGTGCCATTTTTGTTTCATTCACTTATGTAGCAGGCCAGATGCGTGGGGTTGGTGTGGTATTCGCCCGTTTCCTCGAAGTTGATATCAACATGGGGATCATCATAGGGATGGGGATCGTGTTCTTCTATGCCGTGATGGGGGGCATGAAAGGGATCACCTACACGCAAGTTGCTCAGTACTGTGTGCTTATCTTTGCCTTCATGGTACCAGCAATCTTCACCTCTCTGATGATGACAGGATCGCCTATTCCACAGTTTGGCTTGGGTTCAACCGTCAATGGTTCTGAAACTTACCTACTTGAAAAACTCGATGGCTTAACCACTGAACTTGGCTTTACCGCCTACACAGATGGCTCTAAGAGCATGGTTGATGTGTTCTTTATCTGTGCCGCATTGATGGTAGGTACCGCAGGTCTACCACACGTGATTATCCGTTTCTTTACTGTACCAAAAGTAAAAGACGCTCGCGTATCAGCAGGTTGGGCATTAGTCTTTATCGCTATCCTTTACACCACGGCTCCTGCTGTTGCGGCCTTTGCTCGTGTCAATATGATCGATACGATTAACGGCCCAGAAATGAAAGGTGTCCCTGCCGAGCAAGCCCCTAGCTGGGTGAAAAACTGGGAAAAAACAGGCCTAGTGGCATGGGAAGATAAGAACAACGACGGCAAGATGTTTTACTCAGGCGATGATCGTAATGAGATGACCATCAACCGCGACATCATTGTATTAGCAAGCCCAGAGCTGGCGAAATTACCAAACTGGGTAGTGGCACTATTGGCAGCAGGTGGTCTTGCAGCAGCATTATCAACCGCAGCAGGCTTACTACTGGTTATCTCTACGTCCATTTCACACGATTTATTGAAGAAAGGCTTTAAGCCGAACATGACCGATAAACAAGAGCTACTCGCCGCCCGAATAGGTGCAGCCATTGCGATTGTCGGCGCAGGTTACTTAGGTATTAACCCACCAGGCTTTGTGGCGCAGGTAGTAGCCTTCTCCTTTGGCTTAGCCGCAGCCTCTTTCTTCCCTGCGATTATTCTTGGCATTTTCTATAAGAAGATGAATAAAGAAGGTGCAATTGCAGGCATGATTTCAGGTATTACTTTCACTGCAGCTTACATTATTTACTTCAAGTTTATTAATCCTGCAGCAAGTACACCTGACAACTGGTTCTTTGGTATTAGCCCTGAAGGCATCGGTACATTGGGTATGTGTCTAAACTTTGTTGTTGCCATTGTGGTGAACAAGTTTACCGCTGAAGTCCCTAACGATGTGCAAGAGATGGTGGAATCTATCCGCTTCCCTCAAGGCTCAGGTGCAGCCCAAGATCACTAAGCAACTCATCACTTCTCCTTAGCTATACTTCCCTAGCTTTTGCGGAGTCCTTTGGACTCCGCCTTTTTCTTTCTTTTCTTTCCCTAAATTAGGCTTCCACTTTTAAACATTGGTTTAATACCGAGCGTAGCTTCAACGGTTTGACTGGCTTACTAATAAAACCAAAGCCATGAGCTCTAATAGATGCCTGATTATCTGTCATCCTATCTGCGCTTATCACCACCCCTTTAAAACTATCACCAAGCCTTAAACGACATTGGAGTAACACCTCCAGCCCTGTTTGCTGATTCTCTAAATGATAATCGCTAAACACCACATCAGGTTGCCATTGGTTCTCTAACGCATTCATTGCCTCAACCAGATTTTCAGCCAATTTCACCTCACAGCCCCAACGCGCCAATAAGGTTTCCATGCCTAATAAAATATCGGTTTCATTATCGATACACAGCACTTTTAATCCGGCTAATGGGGCTTTTGTCTCGCTAACTAATGGTTTTGTCACAGCTAACATTGCTGGGTGACCAATTGGTACTGACAGCGAAAACACCGTGCCACGTCCTTGCCATGAGCGTAAATCCAATGGGTGATCTAATACCCGTGAAATACCACGCGCAATTGCCAGCCCAAGCCCTAAGCCATGCTCTCCACCAGTTTGCTCAACACGGGTAAACTCATCAAAAATATTAGCCTGTTTTTCGGCCGGGATCCCCGGCCCGTTATCCCACACTTCAATGTGAAGACGTGATCCTTTGCGTCTTACCCCCAATAGCACTTTGCCATGAGGGTTATAACGAAAGGCATTGGTTAGAAAATTCTGCAATGCGCGACGTAACAGCTTGGCATCAGAAATGATCACCGCATTACTACTCACGACATCAAACTCAATCCCTTGCTCTTTAGCTAAGGCACTAAACTCCGCCGATAAGGTATTGAGCACATCACTGACTTTAAACGGCACAATATGGGTTTGCAGTTTGCCTGCTTCTAATCGTGACACATCCAATAAGTCGCCGATAAGATCTTCAGCCGCCCCTAACGCACTTTCAATATGAGCAGCAAATCTTGCACTTTCTTTACCTTCTGCAACTTCTGTTAATGATGATGAAAACAAACGAGCAGCATTGAGAGGCTGCATTAAATCGTGGCTTACAGCAGCTAAAAAGCGGCTTTTCGATTGTGCCTGTTGCTCAGCTTGTTGGGTTGCTATCACCAAACGTCGGTTGAGTTGTTCTAACTGCTGGGTACGATCTTTTACCCGCGCTTCAAGATTTTCATTGGCCTCTTTCAATGCGATTTCTGCTTGTCTAAAAGCGGTAATATCACTAAAACTCATCACAAAACCGCCCCCGGGCATCGGATTACCTTGCACTTCGATCACTTGCCCATCAGGGCGAATACGTGATGACGTATGGGCGGTTCCTCGTTGTAAATGCTCAACCCGTTTAGCAACATGGGCTTCGGGATCGCCAGGGCCACACAAGCCTTGTTCAGCATTATGGCGAATAACATCTGTGATCGGACGCCCCACTTGAATCAAACCTGGAGGGAAGGTAAACAGTTCTAAGTAGCGTTGATTCCACGCAACCAAACGTAATTGCTTATCCACTACCGCAATGCCTTGACTAATGTGCTCAATTGCCCCTTGTAATAATCCACGGCTAAAATCAAACAACTCGGAAGCTTCATCGACAATGGTTGCGACTTCTTCTAACTGCATGTTTCTACCTTGCAGCGCAGAAGTAAGTACTAACCTTGCAGACGAAGCGCCAAAGACGCCAGCGAGTACTCTTTCGGTATGTCGGATCATGGCGGCAGAAGCTTGCTCTTGTGGTAACAGCCCTTCACCTTGCTGCTCTGAAAATTGGGCAAAAGCATGGCGAACTCGCTTTCTTCCTACAAAGCGGGACGCTAACATTTCAAGCTCAGCCACCGTGACGCGGGTTTGATACAAACTGCCATCTTCCGTTTCTGTCAGCGATGCGCCAACAAACGAGGCTGCTTGTAGCCGCTCTGTCAGAGATGATCTCGTCACTAAAGACACAGTGATAAACAAACTCAGATTTACGCATAAGCTGAGTAACATCCCCCAATCAACCGCGGATAAATGGCGTAAAATAGGTAACTGAGGCGAACTTAATAACCACAATAGAACGTTACTTTGCGCA
Organism: Photobacterium leiognathi; assembly: GCF_030685535.1. Classification (NCBI taxonomy): domain Bacteria; kingdom Pseudomonadati; phylum Pseudomonadota; class Gammaproteobacteria; order Vibrionales; family Vibrionaceae; genus Photobacterium; species Photobacterium leiognathi. The sequence goes on from NZ_CP131601.1 coordinate 3,022,441, forward strand.
TCTCCCGCTAGCATGCCTGTTTGGCTCATCATGGTGATCAGCCAAATTATCATCCCGCCCATCAGTCCTGCATAGACGCCTTTCTTATTACCAAAGCGCCAATAAATTCCTCCAAGCAAAGCAGGAGAAAACTGAGCAATTGCGGCAAAGGAGAGTAAACCAATCGCAGATAGCGACTGTACGTTATCAAGCACATGATAAAAGCCCCAAGCTGCCAGAAGTAATAGCGCTATTAGCACACGTCGAACGTTAAGTAGTAGCCCTGAAAAAGCAGCAAAATTACGCTGCCCAATCCGTACTCGACGCAACATCAGCGGCATGACTAAATCATTAGAGATCATGATCGCCAGCGCGATTGTCGATACTATCACCATGCCTGTAGCGGCGGATGCACCTCCAATAAATGCCAGCAATGCGATGGCGTTTGCATCTTGCTGTAACGGCAAATTGATCACGTAAGTATCGGCAGAAATATTAGGGAGTAATTGCTGCCCTACAAGCGCAATAGGGATAACAAATAGCCCCATTAAGAAAAGATAACTAGGGAAAATCCAACGGGCTTTATGTAAGTCACTTTGACAGTGATTCTCTACCACTATGGTATGAAACTGACGAGGCAAACAGATAATTGCCGCCATAGTAAGCAGCATATGGATCAATAAACTGCCAATATTTAACGATGAGTAAGCAAGTGATTGCCAACCTACTACATCAAGCGATGATGAGGTTTGAAATAAACTTAGTGCAAAAATACCTACCGCGAGAAAAGCTATCAACTTGATGATCGATTCAAACGCAATCGCCATCATCATGCCCCGATGGTGCTCGGTAGAATCAATATGTCGGGTACCAAATAAAATCGTAAACAAGGCTAGAGCGCCCGAGACAATCCAAGTGGTATCTAGCCCTTCTTGACTAAAGGTTTGACCAAAATCTGGCGCAATAAGATCAAGCCCAAGGGTGATACCACGCAGCTGTAGGGCGATATAAGGCAATATCCCCACTACCGCAATCACGGTTACTAGCATGGCTAACCCTTGGGATTTGCCATAGCGAGCAGCGATAAAATCCGCAATCGAAGTAATGTGTTCACGTTTAGCGATCAGGATCAATCGAGCCAGCACTTTCCAGCCCAAGGTAAACACAATAATAGGTGCTAGATAGATAGGTAAAAAGGACCATAAATCACGACTGGCTTGCCCAACCGTGCCGAAGAAGGTCCAAGAAGTACAATAAACCGCGATAGACAAGCTATATATCCATGGGCGCCAACCTGATAGCCATTGGCTTTTTTTATCGCCGTACCATGCAATGGCAAATAATACTCCGAGGTATAACAACGATACCGCTATAACCACCCATCCCTGAATCATGATCCGCTATCCTTTTCCACGTCAATAAGTCACTGTAACCAAGTTGTTACAACAGACTCAATCGCGTCAGATCACAGATCTCTCAGTAAGATACTGAGCATCAACTTTTTATCCTCAAATAATAAAAAAGCGCAGCCAATATGACTGCGCTTTAAACATATATACCCAAGCGACTTCAAGATGCCTGATTCATAGCGAGGTCACTGAGTTGAATTCACTTGGGTATAAAAGTAAGTAATTACTATGCTTTACTTGCTTGGTATTCAGTGGCTGCTTGCTGAGTCGGTGTCATACGAATAAAGAAAACAGGGAATGCCATTGCCGCCATAACCCAAAACACATTTGCGCCCCAACTTCCGTACATCCAACCACTAGCAGAAGTTAAAATTACCATCACCGCCCCTAACGGGATCGCATTATAGAGCGACTGCAATGCCACGGAATGGCTGTTAGGTTGTTGCTGGATATAACGGATAGCTGCAAGGTGAGCCGCAGCAAATGTCACACCATGTAAAGCCTGCACCGGAAACATCAGCCATTGATCAGTTAAAGTTGCCATTAACCCCCAACGTACCATCACCCCAAAGGCGGCTAAACGGAACATATTGTTCACTGACCAACCAGCAAATAAGCGCTTACTTACTAGGAAGACCATGACTTCAGCAACAACGCTGAAACTCCATAAGTAACCAATTACTGATTCGTCAAAACCAATCTTTTGCCAATAAATCGAGCTAAAGCCGTAATATGCCGCGTGACTACCTTGTAATAAAGAAGCAATAACGAGCAACTTTATCACCGCACTATTGCGTAAAATGCCCCATAACGCTGGGCGCACTTGCTCAGCACTGCCCTCATCGACAGGCATAATGGCAGGGTTACGCGCAGCCATGATTTGCGAGAAAGCTAAACCTGATAATGCCACCCAAGGAATAATGTCGGCACCATAGTGATTTGCCAATAAGCCGACAATGGTAGAGCCAGCAATAAACGCAATCGAACCCCAAAGGCGAGTACGACCATAATCCAATAGCCCTCCTTTGGCATAATGATTCACGATCGCATCAGAGATAGGCACGATAGGCCCTGCAGATAAGTTAAAGAGGATGGTGACAGCCGCTAATGCCCAAAGGTTACCACCACAAACGATATAGATAATGCAGGCAACGAGGCCGAGCAGAGTAAAGCCTCGAAGTGCCGGAATGAGATGTTCAACTTTGTGAATACGTGGTGTTATCACTAAGTTCGCAATACAGCGAACGGCAAAACCTAAACCAAGTAATAAACCAATATCAGAGTCATTCACTCCAATGTGTTTGAACCAAATCGCCCAAAATGGCAGATACACGCCATATGAGAAGAAAAATCCCCACAAATATTGTGAGCTCCAACTATAAGGTGAACGGTTAAACATAGGCATCTCGCACAAAGGTTGAATAAAAAATCAACATATTATGGCGCATATCTCGCCTTAAACTAATGGGATAACGCAATTCATACCCAACATCCGCATAACGTTACTCAAATTTTGCGACACACATCTCAATTAAGTTTATCTCTACAGGGTTTGCAGCAAGAACGGACAACACTGCACAAACTGTCATGAAAAAAGCATGTAAATCCCATTTCCACCCTTTGATCCAGCTCTCTCATCCTAAAGTCTAATTGTAGACAAACTCTAAATGGCACAACGTATACACAGCACAAAACAACTATAACAAGTCAGTTTGCTTACCCTTACTTATAACAATCGGCTAAGTATGCAGGGAGCATCAGAAGTATAAGAACTCAAGGAGAATAAGATGAGTGAGGTTCATGTTTATCCGGTCAATGAGGCCATTGCAAAAACAGCTCATGTGAATGAAGAGCAATACCGCGAGATGTACCAACAATCGGTGATAAACCCTGAAGGTTTTTGGCGTGAACACGGTCAAATTGTTGATTGGATGAAGCCATTCACCAAAGTCAAAAATACCTCATTCGATACAGGTCACGTCAGCATCAAATGGTTTGAAGACGGTGAGCTAAACGTATCTGCTAACTGTATTGATCGCCACTTAGCGACCAAAGGTGATCAACCAGCTATCATCTGGGAAGGTGATGATCCAAATGATGATGCAACCCTCACCTACAATGAATTACACAAAGAAGTTTGTCAGTTTGCTAATGCCCTAAAGAGCCAAGGTGTTCGTAAGGGTGATGTTGTTTGTCTTTACATGCCAATGATCGCAGAAGCGGCAATCGCAATGCTGGCATGTACCCGTATCGGTGCTGTTCACACCATCGTATTTGGTGGTTTCTCACCTGAGGCACTTGCGGGTCGTATTATCGATTCAAACGCTAAAGTCGTCGTTACCGCAGATGAAGGCGTACGTGGTGGTCGTGCGGTTCCACTCAAGAAAAATGTTGATGATGCATTAGCTAGCCCTGATGTAACAACCGTAGAGAAAGTGGTTGTCTTTAAGCGCACAGGCGGTGAGATTGCATGGCAAGACGATCGTGATGTGTGGTGGCACGAAGCAACAGCGGTTGCCTCAACACATTGTGCGCCGGAGCCAATGAACGCAGAAGATCCCCTATTTATTCTTTATACCTCAGGCTCAACAGGTAAGCCAAAAGGTGTGCTACACACCACAGGAGGCTACCTTGTTTACGCCACCATGACTTTCAAATATGTTTTCGATTACCAAGAAGGTGATGTGTACTGGTGTACTGCCGATGTCGGTTGGATCACAGGTCACAGTTACTTGGTATACGGACCACTGGCAAACGGTGCAACCACGGTACTATTTGAAGGTGTACCGACTTACCCATCAACTAGCCGCATGAGCGAAGTGGTTGATAAGCACCAAGTGAACATTCTATACACAGCGCCGACTGCTATTCGTGCATTAATGGCAAAAGGTGATGAAGCAATCCAAGGCACTAACCGCTCATCACTGCGCATTATGGGCTCTGTGGGCGAGCCAATTAACCCTGAAGCATGGGAATGGTACCACCGCACTATCGGTGATAACCGCTGCCCTATCGTTGATACATGGTGGCAAACAGAAACGGGCGGGATCTTAATTACTCCACTGCCGGGTGCAACCGCGCTAAAACCAGGCTCTGCGACACGTCCATTTTTTGGTGTTCAACCAGCATTGGTCGATAACGTAGGAAACATCCTTGACGGTGCAACAGATGGTAACTTGGTGATGACCGATTCATGGCCGGGTCAAATGCGTAGTCTATGGGGCGATCACGAGCGTTTCGAGCAAACCTACTTCTCAACTTTTAAAGGTATGTATTTCACTGGTGACGGTGCTCGTCGTGACGAAGACGGTTACTACTGGATCACTGGGCGTGTGGATGACGTACTGAATATCTCAGGTCACCGTATGGGCACTGCAGAGATTGAATCAGCATTGGTTGCTTTTGATAAGATAGCAGAAGCGGCGATTGTTGGTGTTCCACACGAAATTAAAGGCCAAGCTATCTACGCTTACATCACATTAAATGATGGCGAGATCCCAAGCGCAGAGCTTCATAAAGAAGTAAAAGATTGGGTACGTAAAGAAATCGGCCCAATCGCGACACCGGATTTCCTACACTGGACAGATGCACTACCAAAAACCCGTTCAGGTAAGATCATGCGTCGTATTCTTCGTAAGATCGCAACAGGCGATACGGCAACACTGGGTGATACTTCAACCCTTGCCGATCCAAGTGTGGTTGAGCGCCTGATTGAAGAGAAACAAAAAGTGATGTAATCACACTTTATAGCTTCCACCCTAAAGACCGCCAAGTGCGGTCTTTTTTTTATCATTTCGCTAATTTTATCGATTTAATTCAGCAATCCACCAGCTTCACTCATCTAAAATACGCCACCAAGATCACAATGTAGAATAAATCGACAACAATATTGTTGGTTTATTCATCAGATTTTCGCTACTACTGTCACTGTATTTCCGTCTTGTGAGAACAAGATGAATATATAAAGAATTATCACTAAATTCTTACACTTAGTTGCGGGAACTTGTCGTAAGATAAAACATCTAATTCTGACTAGTCACTCAACTACAGCTTACACGTGTTCGCACAAAAAAGTGGTGATTAGACCAGTATTTTGCTGCGATTTGCGGTGAATTCTCTATAATTGCTCAACAATGAACGTTTAGCAGTAAAGAAACGGACACACGGAAACAAAATTGCATAAGTCTGCAAGTTGTTAGAGTTTAACCTCATAAACAAGTGAAAATACGTCAAGATGTCGACCGTTAAACGAATTTTATTAATCAATGGGCCTAATTTAAACCTGCTCGGTCTTCGCGAGCCAGGTCATTACGGTCATCAAACGCTCACTCAACTTGTTGATGGGCTCACTGCTAAAGCTACCCAATTAGGGGTGGCGTTAGAACACATTCAATCCAATGCGGAGCACGTATTGATCGATGCTATCCACCAAGCTTACGGTAAGGTCGATTTTATCATCATCAATCCTGCTGCCTTCACGCACACTAGCGTTGCAATCCGTGATGCGCTACTCGGTGTCGCTATTCCATTTATTGAAGTGCATTTATCTAACGTCCACGCCCGTGAACCCTTCCGTCATCACTCTTACCTTTCTGATAAAGCAGTAGGTGTGATTTGCGGCCTCGGCCCTGACGGTTATGAATTCGCCCTGAATGCAGCAGTACGTCGCCTGCATGCAGACAGCTAACTGAACAATATAAAAAGAGAAATATAAATGGATATTCGTAAGATCAAGAAGCTAATCGAGCTTGTAGAAGAATCAGGTATTGCTGAGCTAGAAATTTCTGAAGGTGAAGAGTCAGTACGCATCAGCCGTAGCGTTGCACCAACAGCTGTAATGCCACAGCAATATGCAGCAGCACCTGTTGCTCCAGCACAGCCTGCAGTAGCACAACCAGTAGAAGCACCAGCAGCCCCTGTTGCGACAGCTCCAGCAGCAGAAACCGCTGCACCTGTAGCTTACCACTCTGTACTTTCTCCAATGGTGGGTACGTTCTACCGCTCTCCAAGCCCAGAAGCGAAATCATTTGTAGAAGTGGGTCAATCTGTAAACATCGGTGACACGCTATGTATCGTTGAAGCGATGAAGATGATGAACCAAATCCAAGCAGACAAAGCTAGTAAAGTTGTCGCTATTCTTGCAGAAGACGGCGATGCGATTGAGTTCGATCAGCCTCTTATCATCATCGAGTAATCGAGGCTCTGGCTATGTTAGATAAATTAGTAATTGCGAACCGAGGTGAAATTGCACTTCGTATCCTACGCGCATGTAAAGAGCTAGGTATCAAAACTGTAGCGGTTCACTCCACTGCAGACCGCGATCTTAAGCACGTTCTACTTGCTGACGAGTCAGTGTGTATTGGTCCTGCTCGCGGTATCGACAGCTACCTAAATATTCCACGCATCATTAGTGCTGCTGAAATCACAGGTGCTGTAGCTATCCACCCTGGTTACGGTTTCCTGTCAGAAAATGCTGACTTTGCTGAGCAAGTTGAGCGTTCTGGTTTTATTTTCGTGGGTCCTAAAGCTGAAACTATTCGCCTAATGGGTGACAAGGTTTCTGCTATCACGGCAATGAAAAAAGCAGGCGTACCTTGTGTACCTGGCTCTGACGGCCCTCTTGATGACGACGAAGCGAAAAACAAATCTTTCGCTAAGCGTATTGGCTACCCTGTGATCATCAAAGCCTCTGGTGGCGGCGGCGGTCGTGGTATGCGTGTAGTTCGTGGCGAAAACGAACTAACAGAAGCAATCGCAATGACCCGTGCGGAAGCAAAATCTTGTTTCAATAACGACATGGTTTACATGGAGAAATACCTTGAAAACCCACGTCACATTGAAGTACAGGTTTTAGCTGACGGTCAAGGCGGTGCGATCCACTTAGGTGAGCGTGACTGTTCTATGCAGCGTCGTCACCAGAAAGTGGTAGAAGAAGCACCAGCGCCGGGTATTACCGAAGAAATGCGTAAATACATCGGTGAGCGTTGTACTCGTGCATGTATCGAAATCGGTTACCGTGGTGCGGGTACGTTTGAATTCCTATACGAAAACGGTGAGTTCTACTTCATTGAAATGAACACCCGTATTCAGGTTGAACACCCAGTAACAGAAATGGTCACTGGCGTTGATTTGATCAAAGAGCAATTACGTATTGCAGCAGGTCAACCACTGTCTTTCAACCAAAGTGATATTCAAATTCGTGGTCATGCTATCGAATGTCGTATCAACGCAGAAGATCCAGAGCGTTTCCTACCTTGCCCAGGTACTATCGAGCGTTTCCACGCGCCAGGTGGTATGGGTATTCGTTGGGAATCTCACATCTACACAGGTTACACAGTACCGCCTTACTACGATTCAATGATCGGTAAGTTGATTGCGTACGGTGAAAACCGTGATGTTGCGATTTCTCGCATGCGTAACGCACTAAGCGAAATGATCATTGATGGTATTAAGACTAACGTACCGCTACAACAAGCGATCATGGCAGACGAGAACTTCCAAAAAGGTGGTGCAAACATTCACTACCTAGAGAAGAAACTTGGTCTTCAGTAAGCCCAGCTTACTGCGCTAAAAGGCTACCTTCGGGTCTGTCTCTTATACACAAATCCCTAAGCCAATGCTTGGGGATTTTTTTGAACTAATTTTATGTTTCATGATCTGATCATCTAAGCAATGATAAGGATGATTATGATGACCTATATAGAACCAACGCTTTGGGCTCAAAAACAATTCGGTCAAGCCGATCTTAATGACCCAAGACGCACTCAAAGACTCGTTGCTCTAGCTACCTCTCTGGCTGAACAACCTGGTATCCCTATCTCAAAACTCATCATCTCCCCAGCCGATATGGAAGGGGCTTATCGCTTTATTCGTAATGACCAAATCAAAGCAGAAGATATTGCAGAAGCTGGATTCTATGTCACAGCACAAGAAGCTTTTGAACAACAAACACTGCTTGCATTGGAAGATACCACTTCTCTAAGTTACTCACATCACAGCATACAAGATACACTCGGGCATTCCAATCAAGGTAATCGACACCGAGCAATGTTCGTTCATTCAACGTTGCTTTTTGCTCCCGAAACTCACACTGTAGTTGGTTTAATCGAACAACAACGCTGGACCCGAGATATTGAAAAACGTGGTCAAAGACACCAGCACGCAACTCGACCATACAAAGAAAAAGAAAGTTATAAATGGGAACAAGCATCTCGCCATGTTGCAGAGCGACTAGGCGAGAAAATGTCAGAGGTTATTTCTGTGTGTGATAGAGAAGCCGATTTATTCGAGTACCTCACTTACAAGCACGAGCAACAACAACGATTTATCGTTCGCTCAATGCAAAGTCGCTGTATCGAGGAGCATGATAATCGTCTTTATGACTACGCTTCCAAGTTGTTATCAGCAGGAAGCAAAGAGCTAAAAATACCGCAAAAAGGCGGTCGTAAGTCTCGCACGGCTCATCTAGACATCAAATATGCTCCCGTGACACTTAAGTCTCCCGCTAATAAAAAAGAGTTCGATAATATCTCTCTCTACTATGTTGGATGTATAGAGCAAGGTGAGAGTGACGACAAGCTCGCATGGCATTTACTGACATCAGAGCCTGTAACGAACAAAGAGGAAGCACTTAACATCGTCAGTTATTATGAGCGTCGTTGGCTGATAGAAGATTTTCACAAGTCTTGGAAAAGTGAAGGCACGCAAGTTGAACAACTGAGAATGCAAAGTAAAGATAACTTAGAAAGGCTCAGTGTTATTTTGGCATTTATTGCTACTCGTTTACTCCAGTTAAGATTTATGAACGAATCTAAAGAGTTATCTAGTAGTTGTTGTGAACGGGTGTTAAAAGGTAAAGCGTGGAAGCTTATGTGGTTAAAATTAGAGAAGAAAAAACTGCCCAAAGAAGCACCAAATATATCGTGGGCTTACAAAAGTATTGCACGGTTAGGTGGTTGGAAAGATACCAAGCGGACGGGTCGCGCTTCTGTAAAGACATTATGGCAAGGATGGTTTAGGTTACAAACCATCCTTGAAGGATATGAACTAGCTAAGTATCTTGAACACAATGACTTGTGATCAAGAGACAGACCTTCGGGTAGCCTTTTTGTTTACTACCGCCTTTCGAACCCTGAGGATTGATCTGTTCACATGGCATAAAACGGTATCTTTTGCCACAATAGCCCACCTTTTTTGACCAAACCTACTGTTCACTACACTGTATTGAGTAGTAACACTCTTGATAACACTGGAGATACAGCATGAAAACGCTCTCAGCACGTTATCGCCAAGCCCATAAAGAGGCTTATTGGGCGATAGCCCTAGCGTTAGCTTATTTTCTATGGTGGTACGTATCCGCCTACGGCTTAGCACCTGCTATCGGTGATCTAAGTATGCCAACCTTGTATTTTGGCTTCCCACTCTGGTTCTTGCTGTCATGTATTGTCGGCCCAATCCTGTTTACTGTACTTTGCGGCGTGATGGTGAAAGTCGTCTACCGTGATCTCCCTTTAGATATTAACCACGACGAACCTGATGAATAGCCAACTGATCATCCCGATAGTGCTTTATCTTGCGGCCGTGTTCGCAATGGCACTCTATACCCGACGTTTTCAAGGTAAAGGCAACTTCCTGACCGAATATTTGGTCGGTGGTCGCAGCATGGGCGGCTTCGTGCTTGCAATGACCCTTGCCGCAACTTACGCCAGTGCCAGTACCTTCATCGGTGGTCCCGGTGCGGCTTATAAAATGGGATTAGGCTGGGTATTACTTGCCATGATCCAATTACCAGCGGCATGGCTTACCTTAGGTGTACTGGGTAAAAAATTTGCCATTGAAGCCCGCCGTCATAATGCACTCACACTTAATGACATCTTATATGCCCGCTATAAAAACCGTGGTGTCGTCATTTTTGCTTCACTGTCATTACTGCTCGCTTTCTTCGGTACCATGGTGGTGCAATTTGTCGGCGGTGCGCGATTACTGCAAACCGTGACAGGTTTATCCTATATGCATGGCTTGATGATCTTTGCGATCACTGTCGGCCTCTACACCACAATAGGTGGCTTTAGAGCGGTAGTCATGACAGATACCCTGCAAGGTTTGATAATGATCATCGGTACTATCGCCCTGCTGGTCGGGATCGTCCATGCTGGCGGCAGTGTAGGTGCTTTGGTGACCAAGTTACACGATATTGATCCAGCATTGATCACTCCGTACGGCCCAAATCACTTCCTTAGCCAACCCTTTATGCTGAGCTTTTGGATTTTAGTCTGTTTTGGTGTGATCGGTCTGCCTCATGCCGCAGTTCGTTGTATGTCTTACAAAGACAGTAACTCACTGCACAAAGGCATGGTGCTGAGTACCATCATGGTGGCACTACTGATGTTTGGTATGCACTTAGCAGGGGCATTAGGCCGAGCTATCGTGCCAGATATCGCAAGCCCCGATCAGATCATGCCAACCTTAATGGTCACCGTACTACCGCCAGTGGTTGCTGGGATCTTCTTAGCTGGTCCAATGGCAGCGATCATGTCGACCATCGATTCACAGTTGATCCAAGCCTCTGCAACACTATTAAAAGATTTATATATCAACTATATCAATCCAAGCATTGCGACTAACGAACACGCTGAAAAACGCCTGCCTAAGTTATCACTGTGGGTTACCGGTATTTTCTCTGGCTTAGTATTTATCGCTGCGATGAATCCGCCCGATATGATCATCTGGCTGAACCTATTAGCCTTTGGTAGCTTACAAGCAGTATTTCTCTGGCCGCTAGTATTGGGCTTATACTGGAAAAAAGCCTCTGCAACCGGTGCGTTTGCTTCCATGGTTGTAGGATTAAGTAGTTATATCATTCTGTCGTTTAGCAAGCCGGATATGAATGGTGTACATGCCATTGTTCCTACACTGATTTTAGGTCTACTGGCTTTCATCATTGGTAGCTACGCAAAACCTACCAAGGTAGAAACTCCGCAATTGAGCGACTAAAAGCGTCTATTTAGCGCGAAAAACTCGACTACATTAAAGATAGTGCCATTCGGTACTATCTTTTTTTTATCCCTAGAATGGCATCAGATAATGGGGATTGGTGAAATTTCATGCTAGACTGCGCCCCCTATGTTCAAGTAGTCACAAAATAAGCGAATAAACCATGCCTTGGATTCAAATTAAACTGAACGCAACTGCAGAGAGCGCAGAAGCAATTGGCGACATGCTAATGGAAGAGACTGGTGCTCTGTCTGTCACTTTCCTTGACGCACAAGACACGCCAGTGTTCGAGCCCATGCCAGGTGAAACCCGCCTTTGGGGTGATACCGATGTAATTGGTTTGTATGATGCTGAAGCCGACATGGATTTCGTGCTGAACATGCTAAAAAACAGCCCACTAATTGCTGATGATTTCGCTTACAAAATCGAGCAGTTAGAAGATAAAGACTGGGAACGTGAGTGGATGGACAACTTCCACCCAATGCGTTTCGGTCGCCGCCTATGGATCTGCCCAAGCTGGCGTGAAGCTCCAGAGCCAGATGCGGTAAACGTACTACTAGACCCAGGTCTAGCATTTGGTACAGGTACTCACCCAACAACGTCACTGTGTCTTGAGTGGTTAGACGGTCAAGATCTAACGGGTAAAACCGTTATCGATTTTGGTTGTGGTTCAGGCATCCTAGCCATTGCTGCACTAAAACTCGGTGCGGCAAAAGTGATCGGTATCGATATCGACCCACAAGCTATCTTGGCTTCTCGTGATAATGCTGAGCGTAACGGCGTATCTGAGAATCTAGAGCTATACCTACCTAAAGATCAGCCTGAAGGCATCCAAGCCGACATCGTGGTAGCAAACATCCTTGCAGGCCCACTACGTGAGTTATCACCTGTGATCAAGAGCCTGATCAAAGATGGCGGCGAGCTAGCGATTTCTGGCGTACTAGAAAGCCAAGCAGAAGATGTATCGACTTACTACAGCGATGAACTAGCGTTAGATCCAGTTCAAGCGCGTGAAGAATGGTGTCGTATCTCAGGCCGTAAGGCATAATCAGCCCATTTTTAGGGCGCGTCCGCTGATTTTTATTTATAAAATAAAACGGTCAATTGATTGAAAATCATACGATTTTAAAAAACAAAATCATCATGCTCAATTATTGGCCTTTTCAGCAGAGCAAAAAATGCGTAAAATGCGCGCCCTTACTGGCACAGTCAGGTAGAGACATTTTGCAAATCGGTCCTTATCAACTTAAAAACCAGCTGATAGTCGCGCCTATGGCGGGTGTGACCGATCGGCCATTTCGTGAGTTATGCCTTCGCTACGGTGCTGGCATGGCTGTTAGCGAGATGATGTCGTCGAACCCAGATCTATGGAAGACGTCTAAATCGCTCAATCGTATGGTTCATGAAGGTGAATCAGGTATTCGTTCGGTTCAGATCGCAGGTGCTGATCCAAAGTTGATGGCTGAAGCTGCACAATTCAGTGTTGAAAACGGTGCGCAAATCATCGATATCAACATGGGTTGCCCAGCAAAGAAAGTAAACAAAAGATTAGCAGGCTCTGCGCTACTGCAATATCCCGATCTTGTTGAAGACATTCTTCGCACCGTCGTTGATGCAGTGGATGTTCCGGTAACGCTGAAAACGCGAACCGACTGGGACCTAGAAAATAGAAACTGTGTCGACATAGCCAAACTCGCGGAACAGTGTGGCATTCAAGCTCTCGCCCTTCATGGTCGAACCAAAGCTTGTATGTACAAAGGTGAAGCGGAATATGACTACATCAGAGCGGTGAAACAAGCCATCTCGATCCCGGTTATCGCTAACGGTGATATCGATAGCCCAGAAAAAGCGCGCTTTGTACTCGATTACACGGGTGCCGATGCTCTGATGATTGGCCGACCTGCACAAGGGAAGCCGTGGATTTTTCGCGAAATCCACCATTACTTAACAACTGGTGAACACCTCGCTGCACCATCGATTGATGAGGTTAGCGAAATAATGCTAGGGCATGTTCAAGAACTCCACCAGTTCTACGGTGAATACCTAGGACTGCGCATTGCACGTAAACACGTGTCTTGGTACTTGAAAGAGCATGCACCTGCAGGTGATTTCCGCCAGACCTTCAACGCAATCGAGGATGCTCAACAGCAACTTGATGCGCTGCAAGGCTACTTCGAAAACGTTGCATAAATACTAGAAGAGCTTACAGAATTATGTTCGAACAAAATCTGACTTCCGAAGCGTTAACAGTAACAACTGTAACTTCACAAGACCAAATCACACAGAAACCTCTACGTGATTCAGTGAAGGCATCCCTTAAAAACTACCTTGCTCAATTAAATGGTCAGGAAGTCGACGATCTGTACGAGCTTGTGCTTGCAGAAGTTGAACAACCACTACTAGATACAATCATGCAGTACACTCGCGGTAACCAAACTCGCGCAGCAACCATGATGGGTATCAACCGTGGTACGCTACGTAAGAAGCTAAAGAAATATGGCATGAACTAAGACTTTACCGTCTTTGTTTGTGATAAAAAAGCCATCCCTGTTTATGCAGGCATGGCTTTTTTATTATCTTAACGTTAGGTGTTTTAATGCAGTTTAAAGCGCTGAATCGTTACCATCAGATCTTCTGAGATTTGATTTAGTTCCTCGCTTGATGATGATAACTGGCTCGACTCTGAAGAGAGCGATATCGAGCTGTCGTTCAAGCTCGCGACATTTTGATTAATGCAATTTACAGTTAATGACTGTTGCTCTGTCGCCGCTGAGATCTGCTCGTTCATTCCCTGAATGGCATGGACCTCTTCCACAATCATATTCAATGCTTCACCAGCAGATGCCGAAATTGTTGAGGCATTTTGCGCTTTCTCTGCCCCTTTATTCATCACACCTACTGCTTTCTCTGCCCCTTCTTGCAGCTTTTCAATAATGGTTTGGATTTCAACAGTAGACTCCTGTGTACGCTGTGACAGCGTTCTTACCTCATCAGCAACCACAGCAAAGCCTCTACCTGCTTCGCCAGCACGGGCTGCTTCTATGGCAGCATTTAACGCTAATAAATTGGTTTGTTCGGCAATGCCGCGGATAACCTCTAGTACGGTATCAACATTACGACTATCTGTGGCTAATTGAGTAATCACCTTACTGGCTTCACCAATATCTAGCGCCAGCAATTGTGACTCTTCAATATTGCGCTGGATAATCGCTTTACTAGCTTCGGTTTGTTTTGCCGCTTCAACACTAAAGTCACTGGCATCTACCGTTCTTCCTGCGATTTCTTCAACCGCAGTAAGCATTTCACTCATTGAGCCCACCAGCTGATCGGTATCTTCTTTTTGCTGATTGAGATTGGAATCAACCGACAACACAGATTGGGAAAGGCAACGGGAAGATTGAGTAAGCTGAGAACCAGCATCACTGATGCTATGCATAATGGTCTGTATAGAGCTAACAAAGCGGTTAAAGTGTTTAGCTAACGCGATTAATTCTGGGCTACCTTCTTCTTTTAAGCGTTGGGTTAAATCACCTTCTCCCACAGAAAGATCACGCATCGCAGCTACGGTTTTGTTTATTGGCTGAGTAATACTGCGAATGAAGAACACCATAAACAGTGACAATATCACCAAGATCACGGCAACATTGATAAATGATAACCACTGGGTTTCTTGAATGTCTTTATTTAATGCTTTGATGTTAATCCCTGCGCCAATCATCCAGCCCCAAGGGTGAAAATAATCTGCATAACTGGTTTTTAGAATCAATTGATTGGGATCGGATGAAGACTTCCACATGTAATCAACAAAGCCGCCCCCTTGCTTACCGACGCTATAAAGCTCTTCCACAAAGCGTCGTCCATTGCCATCTTCTAATGAAAGAATGTCTGTTCCCATCATCTCATCAAAGCGTGTGGCAATTTGATAGCCTTCTCGGTTCCCCCCGAAAATATAATTACCACCGTCAAAGCGCATGGCATTGATTGCTGCTAATGCCTGCTTTTGCGCTTCTTCTTCGCTTAATGTGCCATTGGTACTAAGGGTGTGATAATGCTTAACCACGCCAACGGCACCTTCAACGATCTGTTTAATACCGCGCTCATAATTGGCACGCATGTGTTGATTGGTCGAAGAAATATTTAAGACAGAAATGGTAATAAGACCAATGGCAAAAAGCAGCCAGATGATCCAAGCTTTAGCACTAATAGAAGCATGTGTGAGTGATAGATTCATAGAACCTCCCTATTCTACTTATGACGTTTAGTCGTGAAATACTTTCTCTATAACGCACAAGATCAATTAGGTTCTAAACAGCTTAAATCAACACGTTAGGTGTGATTAACTAGATATCAACCTTGCTAAATAGCTTTACTATAATGCTTTCTCATTAGATAAATGTTTAAATTTGAATATATGCGCAACGTGTCATAAATATAGGTAACTGATATAACACTCAATCTCTTAAAATAAGCACGCAATAGACACAAAAAAGCTCCGCCGTCGCGAAGCTTTCTTATTATTATCAACCATAGATAGATATTTATTTTGTCACGTCATGCAACGCGCTGATCAGTGCTTGTAAGCCCGTTTCAACTTTACTTCGCGGACATCCGACATTCAGTCGTACATAGCCTTGTCCTTCTTTGCCATAGGTATCACCACGCATGATTGCCACTTTGTAATGACGAATTAAACGTTGCTGTAACGCATCCATATCGACATTCAGTGGCGTTAAATCAATCCATGCTAAATACGTCCCTTCTGGCACTTGATAATTAAGCTCAGGAAACGCCTGATTAAGCAGCTCTGCCACATAACATAGGTTTGCTTGCAGGTAGTCTTTTAAACTATCTAGCCACGCTTCACCTTGGTTATAAGCGGCAATATGCCCAATTATCCCAAGGATCGAAGGTGACGATAGACCATGAGCGGCTTTTAATTGCGTCAGGTAACGATCACGCACCTCTGCATTAGCGATAAACGCATACGCTCCTGTTAACGCTGGGATATTAAATGATTTTGAGCCCGATGAGACTAACGCCCAGTTATCATCAATCGCGACTTCAGACCATGGAATGTAATCGTTAAATGCCATATCCATGTGGATATCATCGGAGATCACTTTCACATGATGCTGCTGACAGATCTGCGCCATACGCTTGAGCTCATCGCGGGTCCATACTCGCCCTGTTGGGTTTTGGGGGCTACACAACAGCAAAACCTTACATTCAGCTTTAGCCGCTTGTACTTCGAACTGTGCCCAGTCAATTTCATAACTGCCACCCGCCGTTTTTAATAATGGGCTGGTTAGCATTAAAAGATCATTGGCCGCTAGCATATTACCAAACGCATCATAGGCGGGAGTGTGAATAAGCACACCTTCACCTTGCTTGGTCCACTGCATCACTAATTGAGAAATGATGTAAATCACTGAGGGGCCATAGACAATATGATCGGGATTGATTTGGCTATGATAACGACGAGCAAACCAGCCTGTGATCGCTGATTTAAAATCATCATGGTTCCATCGGCTATAACCAAACACTCCATGCGCTAAGCGCTCAGATAACGCTTGTTCAATACAGGGAGCAACGGCGAAATCCATATCAGAAATGGTAAACGGCAATAAATCAGCTTCACCAAAGCGATCTTCAACATAATCCCACTGCGTGCAGTAGCTACCATAACGGTTTACTGGGGTCGAAAAATCAAACATAACACCCTCGAATACAAGTCAAAATACAGAGAATTAAAAACAACAAAGCGGAGCACAAGGCTCCGCTATTTGATTATGCCGAGGCTGGCATTAAGCCTTGGATTTCATTTTTCACCATGTGAACCTGAGGTCCAATCACCACTTGCAGGTTATGTTCATCTAACTTCACCACACCAAGTGCACCATTCGCTTTTAGTACCGCATCGTTAACCAAACTCATGTCATTGACCGATAGACGTAAACGAGTAATACAGTTATCAAGTGAGGTGATATTCGCAGCACCACCTAGCGCTTTAAGAATAATGTCACCTTTGTAGCCTGTGGTTTTCTCAACATCTTCAGCGAACGCTAATTCATCTTTCACTTCAGCCACTTCACGACCCGGTGTTTTAAGGTTGAAGCGCGTGATAGCAAAGCGGAACACGCTGTAGTACATCACAAACCATACTGCTGCAACGACAGGCACAAGGTACCACTTAGTTGCTGTGCCTTGCAGCACACCGAAGATCAAGAAATCAATAATATTGCCGTCAGTATTACCAATGGTTACACCCAGTAAGTGCATCGCCATAAAGCCAATGCCCGTTAAGATAGCGTGAACAAAGTACAGTGCAGGAGCGACGAATAGGAACAAGAACTCTAGCGGCTCAGTGATGCCACCGACGATACATGCCACCACACCAGATAATAATAACGCTTTTACTTTGCTACGATTTTCAACACGCGCACAGTGGTACATTGCCAATGCTGCGCCCGGTAAACCACCAAGGAATGCTGGCATTTTACCTTGTGATAAGAACGATGTTGCCGAATTAGAGAAACCATTGGTGGTTGAACAAGAAAGCTCAGCGTAGAAAATATTCAGTGCGCCACTTACCGTGTTACCACACACATCCATGGTGCCACCAGCTTCAGTAAAACGAACCAGTGCAACAAGAATATGGTGCAAACCAAATGGCAGTAACAGACGCTCACCAGTACCGAATAGGAATGGACCAAATGGACCTGAGTGAGAGATCAGACTACCGATACCATTAATCCCCATTGCAAAATATGGTAAAATAAGTGGGACTAATAGACCCACGACACCTAATGTTAGCGTGGAGATAATTGGTACAAAGCGAGCACCACCGAAGAAAGCTAATGCATCAGGCATTTTATAGGTATAGAAGCGAGCATGTAATTTCGCCACGATAATACCGACGATCACCGCCCCTAAAATACCGGTATCAATCGACTCAATACCTAGGATCGATTTTACACCGTAGGCTTTTTCTTCTGTCGCATTGCCCAATACACCAGCGACCGTCAGATAGAAGTTAATCGATAAGTTTAACGCTGCATAACCAACAAAACCAGCAAAAGCAGCCACGCCTTTCTCTTCACGGGCTAAGCCTAATGGGATCGCCACCGCGAACATAATAGGCAAGTAGATGAACGCGACTAAACCGATTTTAGTCATCCACATAAACAGCAGTTGCAACACGGTATTATCAAGAAACGGCATACTTTCTTTCACCGCCGCACTTGATAACGAGCTACCAATACCGAGTAAAATACCTGAGAACGCCAGCAGTGCTACAGGCAGCATGAAGGTTTTTCCTAGACTTTGGAAGAATTCCCACAGCGTTGTTTTATTTGCAGATTTAGACATTATCGTCACCTAATCACAGATTTATCTTCGTCAAAAACAAAGTGGTAAAACGTTTTATCACTTTGCTGAAAAAAAACGTCGACGAAGATGAGCTCTAAACTTCTGCCAACGCTTTTGCTGAATCACGAAATAAATGATAAAACGTTTTACCAAGTTTTATCTGTATACAGATCACGGAACATATTTCGAATGAAAAGCCATTTTCAAAAATGTGATCCTGTTAATATCTAAACCACAGAGATAACGTTTTATATTAATAAATAAAAACAGGGTAATTAACTAACGAATGGCGAAGTTAACCAAAGTAAAAATCACCGATGTCGCTGAATATGCGGGGGTTTCCGTTTCAACCGTCTCTCTGGTACTCGGCAATAAAGGTCGAATATCAGAATCAACTATCAATAAAGTCAATCAAGCGGTTGAAGCTCTGGGTTATGTGCGAAATAACGCTGCAGCCAACTTACGATCCAATCACTCCAATTTGATCGGTTTGATCTTAGCGGATATTACCGATCCGTTTTATAACGAAGTCACCGCCGGATTAAGTGCTGAACTGGAAAAGCACGATCATATGTTGTTTCTCGCCCAATCTAATCATCAAGCCAATAAGTTGATCCAATGTGTTCAGTCAATGATCCAACAGGGTGTCGCAGGCATTGCCTTTAGCCCAGTGCGAGAAGCCACCAGCCAAGTGCTTAATATGGCAAAACAAGCCGGTATTCCTGCGGTATGTTTAGCTCGGGCTGCTGTTAATAATGATGTCGACTATATAGGTCCAGATAACAGCCAAGCTGCGGTACTCGCAACCCAACATTTAATCAAGCAAGGTCATCGCCATATTGCGTATGTGGGAGGATTTTGTGATTCGTTAACCCGTGCCGAGCGCATTGGCGGCTATTGCACCACGTTAATGCAATACGGATTACCGTTTAAAAATGAATGGGTTGTTGAAACAGGCAATAATCAAAGCCAAGCAGCCGATTGTGTTCAACAACTACTGACTCAGCATCCAAAAATCACAGCGCTATTATGTCATCGTCCAGCGATCGCACTGGGTGCGATATACGGTATTCAACGAGTCGGTAAAAGTGTCGGAAAAGATAACTATATTGGTCAGCAAGTAGGATTAATTGGCTTTGATGACACGCCAGAGGCGACGTTAACTCAACCAGCATTGACCATGATCAGCTCCCCAACAAGGCACATTGGCGAGAAAGCGGCACAGCGATTACTGGCAAAAATGACGAATGAAACCGATGATGTTCAGCGTCTGATCTTACCGCCAAAGTTGATTGAACGAGGCTCCGCCTGATCTGTTTTACATACTCTAAAAAACAAAAAAGCTCCGCCGTAGCGAAGCTTTTTGTTACTTACTTGCGATTATAGGTAATCACAAAGATAAGCTGTCGTTTCTAACACTTTCACGTTAAATGAACTGTCACCAGGGACTTCAAAGTCATCACCTGCGTTGTAAGTTTCCCAATCAACATGGACAGGAAGCTTAACAATCAGCGCACCTTTCACCACAGTCATACGCTCTGGTGCTGCTGTACCAAAGGTGTATTCACCTGGTGCCATAACACCCACACTTGCATGATCGCCAGCAGACTCAAAACCTACTGATTTTACTTGATCATCAAAATATTCATTCACTTTTAACATCGACTTTCCTTATCTCTAATTCGTGTTATTGATTGGAAATTATCACAAAATTTCGCAATGCCCTAATGAAAAATAGCGCCCTGAGTCGAGATATTCATGACATGAATTTAACTTGGTTCGTGTTAAAAAAACGCTACACTAGGCATCAGAATTTTATTGAGGGATCTCAGATGTTAAATAAACGCGTTTTAACAATCCTGCTGATAGCTTCATTGCCATTAGTAGGTTGTACCAGCAGCGACAAGCAAAATATTAAAGATGGTTTCACTGAAATTGGTCATGCGACACGTGACGCAACCCGTGCTACTGGTCATTTCTTCCGTGATACCACTAAAGATGCGATCCATAACGCGAAAGAAGCAACCAAGTAATTAACGCTCAGGTTTCTCGTGCCTTGAACAACATGACTCACTAGCAGACTCATTCACATCATTGCTATCGTTCAAGGCACCTAAAATCGAGCAATGACTCGCATCATCATCCACATGACCACAACACGCATCGTTGATCTTTTTTAATGCTTTGCGAATTCGGGTTAACTCTTTTATTTTCATATCGACTTCATCGAGCTTAGCCTGAGTGATCGCTTTTACTTCCGCACAACTATGCTGACTAGCTTCTAAGCGAATATCAAGCAGTTCGCGAATTTCATCCAAACTTAGCCCTATAGATTTAGCCCGCAAAATAAATTTCACCCGCGATAAATTATCTTCGCTATATAAACGATAACCACTGTCACTTCGCCCAGCTGATTGTAGTAAATTATTTTTCTCGTAAAACCGTAATGTATCGCTACTGACCTGACACAACTTCGCTAATTGACCAATTAAATACATCGCCATCTTGCTGCTATCTCCTGCAACCAACCACAAAAGCAAACGTTTGCGTAATATTCCTATTCATGTAAAATAACGGTCACATTACGCACAATGACCCTTATTGATAAATCGCTATTGCCGTCACCACCTCTTGGTAGATGTGATGAAACTTAGGATATTTCCCAACACCAATTCAGATGATATTGGCTTGGTATTGGGAAATATTCTATTCACCGTGTAATTAAAAGAGATAGTAGCAATGGAAAACGCTCGTCCTATTCGCCGTGCGCTGATCAGCGTATCAGACAAAACAGGTATTGTGGAATTCGCACAGGCTCTTGCCAACCGCGGCGTAGAAATCTTATCTACTGGCGGTACCGCTCGTTTACTTGCCGAGAAAAACATTCAAGTCACTGAAGTTTCTGATTACACCGGTTTCCCAGAAATGATGGATGGCCGTGTTAAAACTCTTCACCCGAAAGTACACGGTGGCGTATTGGGCCGTCGTGGTACCGATGATGAAGTGATGGAAACACACGGCATCAACCCTATCGATATGGTAGTCGTTAACCTTTACCCATTCGCAGAAACAGTAGCTAAAGCTGGCTGTACCTTAGAAGACGCTGTTGAGAACATCGATATTGGTGGGCCAACAATGGTACGTTCTGCAGCGAAAAACCACAAAGATGTGACTATCGTGGTTAATGCACATGATTACGATCGTGTACTTACTGAAATGAGCGCGAACGATGGTTCGCTAACGCACGCAACCCGTTTTGATTTAGCGATTTCTGCATTTGAACACACTGCCGCTTACGACGGTATGATCGCTAACTACTTCGGTACTATGGTGCCATCATACGGTGACAATAAAGAAGGTGATGAGGAATCGAAGTTCCCACGCACTTTCAACCAACAGTTCGAGAAAAAACAAGACATGCGCTACGGTGAAAACAGTCACCAAGCAGCAGCATTCTATGTTGAAGCCAACCCACAAGAAGCCTCAGTAGCAACAGCGACTCAGCTTCAAGGTAAGGCGCTATCATACAACAACATCGCAGATACAGATGCGGCACTTGAGTGTGTGAAAGAGTTCGACCAACCAGCATGTGTGATTGTAAAACACGCAAACCCTTGTGGTGTTGCACTCGGTGCTAATCTGCTTGAAGCATACGATCGCGCATACAAAACAGACCCAACCTCTGCTTTTGGCGGCATCATCGCATTTAACGGCGAGCTTGATGCAGCAACGGCACAAGCAATTGTTGATCGTCAATTCGTTGAAGTGATCATCGCACCAAAAGTATCGGCAGAAGCGGCAGCGGTTGTTGCAACCAAGAAAAACCTACGTCTACTTGAGTGTGGCGAATGGTCAACAAAGACAACAGGCTTTGACGTTAAACGAGTAAACGGTGGTTTACTGGTACAAGACCGTGATCAAGGTATGGTATCACTCAACGATTTAACCGTCGTTACTAAACGTCAACCAACAGAAGAAGAGCTACGTGATGCACTATTTTGCTGGAAAGTAGCGAAATACGTGAAATCAAACGCGATTGTTTACGCCAAAGGTAACATGACCATTGGTGTAGGTGCAGGCCAAATGAGCCGTGTTTATTCTGCGAAAATTGCGAGCATTAAAGCTGCTGACGAAAACCTAGAAGTCGCAGGTAGTGTGATGGCATCTGATGCCTTCTTCCCATTCCGCGATGGCATTGATGCAGCGGCAGAAGCTGGCATTACTTGTGTTATCCAACCAGGTGGCTCAATGCGTGATGACGAAGTAATTGCCGCAGCCGATGAACACGGCATGGCAATGGTGTTTACGGGCATGCGTCATTTCCGTCACTAATTCAGCAAGGCGTTAACTTCGGTTAGCGCCTTAGTCTTCTATTGAATCAATAAAAGTGTGCTGTGATATCGTCTATGCTTAGGGCGTTAAAATTATTACTGCACTCAAAGGGAACATGATGAAAGTACTGATCATTGGTAACGGCGGCCGTGAGCACGCACTAGGCTGGAAAGTTGCGCAAAACCCGCAAGTAGAAACAGTATTTATTGCACCTGGTAATGCAGGTACAGCATTAGAGCCAAAGTTAGAAAATGTGGCGATTGGCGTTGAAGATATCGCTGGTTTAGTTGAGTTTGCGCAAAACAACCAAATTGCGCTGACGATTGTTGGCCCTGAAGCACCTCTAGTTATTGGTGTGGTTGATGCCTTCCGTGCAGCTAAATTGCCAATTTTTGGCCCAACAGAAGCAGCAGCTCAGCTTGAAGGCTCTAAAGCATTTACTAAAGACTTTCTGGCACGTCACAACATTCCAACGGCGGAATACCAAAACTTTACTGAAATCGAACCTGCTCTTGCTTACCTAAAGCAAAAAGGCGCCCCGATTGTGGTAAAAGCAGACGGTCTAGCGGCAGGTAAAGGCGTGATTGTCGCAATGACTGAGCAAGAAGCAGAAGATGCTGTTCGTGATATGTTAGCTGGCAATGCTTTTGGCGAAGCTGATCACCGTGTCGTTATCGAAGAATTCTTAGACGGTGAAGAAGCTAGTTTCATCGTAATGGTAGACGGTAAAAACGTTCTACCTATAGTCACCAGCCAAGATCACAAGCGTGTTGGTAATGGCGATACAGGCCCTAACACTGGCGGTATGGGTGCATATTCTCCAGCTCCTGTTGTTACACAAGATATCCACGACCGTGTAATGAAAGAAGTGATCTACCCAACCGTTGAAGGCATGACAGCAGAAGGTGCACCTTATACAGGTTTCCTCTACGCAGGCCTGATGATCATGAGCGATGGCACCCCAAAAGTGATCGAATATAACTGTCGCTTTGGCGATCCTGAGACCCAACCTATCATGCTACGTATGCAGTCTGATTTAGTTGAGCTATGTTTAGCGGCTATTGATGGCAAGCTAGATACCGTTGAGTCTAAGTGGGATCCACGCGCTTCTATCGGTGTTGTTTTAGCAGCTGGCGGCTATCCAGCAAGCTACAACAAAGGTGATGTGATTTCAGGATTGCCTCAACAAGAAGTGGCTGGCGAGAAAGTCTTCCACGCAGGCACAACGAACAATCAAGGCGATATCGTCACTAACGGTGGTCGTGTGCTGTGTGCAACGGCAATGGGTGACTCGGTACTTGAAGCGCAGCAACGCGCTTATGCACTGGCAAAACAAATCTCATGGGATGGCATGTTCCACCGTGATGATATTGGCTATCGTGCTATTGCTCGCGAGCAACAATAAACCCGCTCTTCCCCCTAGAGTACAAAAACGCGCTGTCTTAAGCGCGTTTTTCTTTTCTATCAGAGAATTAATCCGCTAATTCAATCAGCTTTGGCGCATACAAACAGCTATGACCGTGTATCTGCGATAAGACTTGTTGAACAGTTAATTGTCCCTGACTCTCTTTGCCTATTGCTGCCCAGTAACCATTTGGCGCAGAAGATGCTAATAATGCAGGTTCGGAAACACGTAACGGTTGATGTGTTGTGCAAGACATTAACTGCTGCTGTTGCCAATAGCCTTGTACAAAATGTTGCTGCTTTCTGTCTAATCTTGCTATTCGCTGGCGTAATAGATCGCTGCGTTGCTTTAATATCGCAATCTCACTCATAGTGACAGGTAAGACATGATCGGCTTCTTTATAGCGTTGAAAAACAGCTAAACCTTGGCTATCAAACCGCAATTGCAATGAAAATGGCACTAACTGACCATCTACTCGCTTTGTTCCCCGCTGTAACAGCGTTCTAAGCTTCCCTGACTGCCATTGATAGTCACTTTGATAATAACCTTGCTTCTCAGTGTAAATACACTCACCAAGTCGCTCCGGCTGGTTTTGACGTGATGAATACCAATAAACAGTGGTGGTATCCGCACTATGCTCTGCCACATTTATTGTAGTAATAGGAAGTACAGTCTTGTCGGCGAGGTTGCTAGCGATACACCCTGAAAGGGCGAAAGGGAGAAGAAATATAAGAAGTGATGAAACTCGAGACATAAAAAAAACCGCCAGACGAGATACTCATTCTGGCGGAATCACAATTACTTCAATGCATCTTTGAGTGCTTTACCAGCAACAAACGCAGGAACGTTAGCTGCAGCAATTTGAATTTCAGCACCTGTTTGTGGGTTACGGCCAGTGCGTGCTGCACGGTGGTTTACTTTAAATGTACCAAAGCCAATTAGTTGAACCTGGTCGCCTTCTTTTAGCGCATCAGTAATGCCGTCAAGAGTTGATTCCAAAGCTGCTTTAGCTTGTGCTTTAGATAGATCCGCTTTTTCTGCGATCAGGTCAATCAGTTGGGTCTTGTTCATTAGGTTTCCCTTCTAAGGTTTTTCGTAAGACGGGACAACTCTAATTCAAAAGAAGCCCGTGTGGCAAAGGTTTGTCTGCTTTAATCGACTCAGGTGCGGACTCTTTAACCACAATCTGAGCGCAAGTTCACAAAATGTTACTAAAAACCACATGAAAACAGTTGTATTTATTCTGCCCAACCCCGATTAATATAACGAATATTCGCTAATTTACTGATAGGTTGACATGGTACTCCTTACGATTTACATCACCGTTGCGATTGGTGTTTCGTTTATTTGTTCCGTATTAGAAGCGGTATTGCTTAGTATTTCACCAAGTTATATCGCCACATTACGTCAGCAAAACCACCCCGCTGCGGCAAGACTGACGGCATTAAAAGACAATATTGATAGGCCGTTAGCCTCTATTCTGACGCTAAACACAATTGCTCACACCATTGGTGCTGCAACAGCAGGCGCACAAGCCACTATCGTTTTCGGTAGCGAATGGCTAGGTGTGTTCTCTGGTGTATTAACCATTGGTATCTTATTGCTGTCTGAAATTGTGCCAAAAACCATTGGTGCAACTTACTGGCGTCAACTTGCACCACTAACAGCAAGCATGTTGCGTTGGATGGTACTTCTACTCATTCCATTAGTATGGGTTTCTGAGCAAATTACTCGCCGCCTATCGCGTGGTCATGAGCAGCCAAAACTGCGTGACGAGATCTCGGCAATGGCATTGCTTGCGCACGAATCAGGTGAACTAGGTGAAGGTGAATCAAAGATCCTTGCTAACCTACTTCAATTCCGCGATGTGAGCGTGACGAAAATCATGACACCGCGCCCGGTACTATTCCGTGTTGATGCTGAGCAAACCATTAATGAGTTTTTATCTAAGCACAAGAATAGCCCGTTCTCTCGCCCACTGGTTTACAGCGAGCAAAGCGACAATATAGTTGGTTTCGTACACCGCTTAGAACTGTTTGCAGAAAGCCAAGCAGGCAAAGGTGGTCAAGAGCTTGGTGCGCTAATGCGTCCACTTCCAGTGATCATGAACAACGTAAGCGTACCAAAAGCATTTGAACGCCTAATGCAAGAACGCTCTCAGCTGATCTTGATCGTTGATGAATACGGTACAGTGCAAGGTCTGGTGACGCTAGAAGACATCTTCGAAAGCCTGGTAGGTGAAGAGATTGTCGATGAAGCAGATAAAAACACCGACATGCAGCAACTGGCTTTCCAACGTTGGGAAAAGTGGAAGAAAAAGCACGGTGTGATTCAAAACAATGATGAAGAAGAAAAGTAATCATTAAATATAAAAAAGGGACCTCAGGGTCCCTTTTTTGTTATCGCTTAAATCTGATTAACACTCTTTGGCAAGCGTTCGACGTCCTGCAGTAGCACGATGCATCACCAGCCCAACCACCAGCGTCATCACTGTCGGTAAAATCCAACCCGCATAGTAATGGTATAGAGGTAAGTTAGTCTCTAATACCTGATCAATATGCGCTGGCATCGCTTCAAGAATATGCGTCGCATCGATACAGCCAAACACCAATGCAACCGCTAGCGTTGCTAATACCATATTTTGTGATAACTGATGGCGTAGCGGTGCAATCAACAATAAAGCAATCGCAATTGGATGTAATGCCACAACCACAGGCAAAGTCACTTTCAATAGCTGTGATAAGCCAACATTGGCAATAATGCCTGATAGCACCAAAATCACAATCACGCTTTTTCGGTAAGTCACTGGCTTAAACGTACGGCTGTAGAACTCACTGCCAGCCGTTGTAACACCAATGGCGGTTGTTAAACACGCCAGCACTAAAACAACACCTAATAATAACGTGCCAAACATACCAAAGTGGTGATTAGTGAACGCCGTTAAGATCTCGCCACCGTTAGCGAAATTCAAACCCAGATCGGCACTGGTTACGCCAATATAAGCCAGTGATAAATACACTAACGCCATTGCACTTGAATACATTAATGCTGCAATTAAGGTGTATTTGGCAATCGCTTTTGGCTCTTTAACGCCCATTCCTTCAATGGCACGGAAAATCACCCAACCAAAGCCAATCGAGCCAAGTGCATCCATGGTCATGTAGCCTTGTGTTAGCCCTTCCGCCATTGCGCCTTTCACATAAGCGCCTGTCGACTCTGTCACATAGCCCGATGGGGATAACAGCGCCGTTACTGCCATCACACCTAGAATCGTTAGCAATACCAGTGTTAGCCATTTACCTAAAGTGTCCACCAGCTTACCTGGGTAAAGCGAGAATAAAATGGCAATAGCACAAAAAGCGATAGAGAAAGGAATAAGACCTGCATCGCCCATAAAAGGTGCCAAGCTAAACTGGTATGCCACGGTAATGGTACGCGGAATAATAAACGCAGGACCTATTACGATGAATAACATTACCCAAAAGCTTGTCGCCAATGGTTTAGGTAGTGCTGCGGTTAAATTATCAGAGCCTCTTACCCAAGCAACAATCACCAGTGCAATCGCAGGTAAACCGACACCTGTGAGCAAAAAGCCCATCATGCCACTTAGGAAATTATCGCCCGCTTGATACCCTAAAAAGGGAGGGAAAATTAGGTTACCTGCGCCCAAATACATGGCGAAGGTCATAAAGCCTAAGGCGGCTATATTGCGTGCACTTAACATAGTATTCCTTTGATTGTGACTTTCAGCTTGGAGGAAGCGAGACGGGAAATGTATCAAAGGCCTATCAGCTTCTTCTCAAGCTGACAGTAATGTTTAGATATAAGCTGCCAGCTCTAAATACGTTTTAGAGAGAGCATGAGGAGTTGACGAGTATTGTCTGCACACATTGCATATTGTGCAGTGATATTACAGCCACAGAAACAGGTAACAAATGTCATTGCTGATTGTGTATGCATTGTCCCTCCTCGTGAATAAACCATTATTGCCATAAACAATGTGCTACGGCGCTGTAATGTTATAAACGGCTATGGGATCGAATTACAATAGCCAAAATAAAATAAGTGGAATGGTGCAAACTTAAACCACCAAGCAGTGATATCCACTGGTTTTCAAACAAAAAACCAGAACTATAAACTTCACAAGTAGGAAACAACTCAGAACAAAACAAAAACAATTGCTGGTTTTATAATCTTTTCTGCGATATTTTGCTTATATATCGAAATATATTTCGGTGATAAATAAATCACTTTTCCCTAGATACAAAAAAAGAGCCCTCAGGCTCTTTTTTATAAATAGAGAACGTCGCTTACAGCTCGATACCAATGTTACTCACTGGTTCATCACGTAGTTCAGCACGTAGGTCTTTGATCAGTTCAATATCGCGTGTTTCCGCTTCTTTTAATGCACGGAAGATAGCCCACTGGGTATCCCACTCTGCACATACCGCTTCATTTTCTTTTTGATTATCGTTAGTGATTTCAATACCCGTTTGCGCGTATTCTAAGTTCGCTACAGTCTCAACCGACAGCGCACTTAATTTGATCACTGTTTCCATCATCAGATCACGATCTAGCATTGCGTGAAGAAGATCCGCCAATGCCACACATGCATCAATTGCAGGGCTTACTGCATAAATATCAAAATCATCTTCACTTGGAACCATATCTTCTAGTTTCTCTAGTTGGTTCTCAAAGTTGATCTTGGCATTTTTAACCGTCAGGATTTCCCAAATACTGTCTAGGATCACTCGATATTTATGTGAATCCGCAAACTCCGTTTCTGCACAGAAAAACACGTAGTTTGGATACATGCGTTCACATAAAGACACCATAAAAGTCAGGTGCTGCCATGGTTCTAATTTTTCTAAACGTAACTGGATCGGATTTTTTAGCATGGGATAATCTACAGTAGTGATTTGGGGTGAAGTTTACTTGATAAACGGATAAGGCAAAAGGAAAAGCATGATCAAAGTTTCAGTAATATCTAAGCAACAACAACGTTATACCGAATTATTGGCACAAGCCCAGTTACCGGATCTTTGCTTAACCGAGGATCCTTCGCAAGCTAGCGTAATTCTAGCGGATCCTCCTTTGATCGCAAACCAGCTCCATCAATTATCCCAATTAAAATGGTTACAATCGACATTTGCAGGTATTGACGCTTTAATCCAACCAAACTTACGCCAAGATTATTTGCTCACCAACATTAAAGGCTGTTTTGGTCACTTGATTGGGGAATATGTGATTGGACAATGCCTTAACCACTATCGCCATTTCCCACAATACCAACAGCAACAACAGCAAGCGCAGTGGCAACCCATCCCATACCTGTCATTAAGCGCAAAAACCATGGTAATAATCGGCACAGGCAGTATCGGTTGCACCTTAGCAACTATCGCAAGTGCCTTTAACTGCCGCGTAATCGGGGTTAATCGTAGCGGTAAAAGCCCTTCTAATGCATTTGAAACCATTTACCCAATAACGGAGTTACGTGATGTACTAACGAATGCCGATATCATTGTTTCAACCTTGCCTGCTACCCCGCAAACCTACGATATTTTCAGCAGCAATATCTGGTCAGGGTGCCATCAAGCGCTCTTTTTCAATGTCGGTCGCGGAAATACGGTAATTGAAAACGATCTCATCAAAGCGCTTGATGCTAATCACTTAGCTCATGCCTATTTGGATGTATTCAAACAAGAACCACTCCCTGAAGATCATCTGTTTTGGCATCATCCAAAGATCAGCATCACGCCACATATTGCAGCAGAAAGCTTTCCAGAACAGGTCGTTGAGATATTTAAAACCAATTACCTACGCTTCCACCAGCAACAAAAGCTAGATTATCTTATTGATTTCAAAGATGGATATTAAAAATGCAACTATTTTTGAATGGTAATATTTAAATGACACAATTTGATAACTTACGAGATCTCATTAAACGCTGCGAGATCTGCAAAGATCACCTTGAGCCGCGCCCAGTGATTCAATTTAGCCCAAATGCCAAGCTATTGCTTATCGGGCAAGCACCGGGATTAAAAGTTCATCAAACAGGGATCCCATTTAATGATCCTAGCGGTGATCGCCTGCGCCAGTGGCTAGAGCTGGATAAAGATACCTTTTATAACCCAGAGCACATTGCCATCATGCCGATGGGATTGTGTTATCCAGGAAAAGGCAAAACAGGGGATTTACCACCTCGTCCAGAGTGCGCACCGCAATGGCACCAGTCTGTACTCGATCTCATGCCAAATATAGGAATGACGTTACTGATCGGGCAATATGCACAAAACTATTACTTACCCAATAAGCCAAAAACGCTCACAGAAACCGTACAACACTGGCAGCAATGGGCACCACGTTATATTCCGTTGCCTCACCCATCACCTCGCAATGCAATTTGGCTTAAAAAGAATCCGTGGTTTGAAGCTGATGTCGTCCCTTATATTCGCCAATACGTCCACCAGCATTTAGCCGCCAACAATTAATCTTGAGATATAAAAAAACCCACGCAATCACGTGGGTTTCTTTTTCAATCACATCGCTGTGTTGATATTACTTGTGGTACGGCTTAGATAGCTCATGTACGGCATCAACAAACACACCTGCATTCTCAGGCGGTACATCTAAGTGGATACCGTGACCTAGGTTAAATACATGGCCTGTACCTGCATCACCAAAGCCTTCAAGGATAGAAGCAACTTCTTGGCGAATACGCTCAGGTTGTGCGTAAAGGATAGAAGGATCCATGTTACCTTGTAGAGCCACTTTATCACCGATACGACGTTTCGCTTCCGCGATGTCAATCGTCCAGTCTAGACCTACGCCATCACAGCCTGTTGCTGCGATTTGCTCAAGCCACATGCCGCCATTTTTAGTAAATAGCGTCACAGGCACACGACGACCATCGTTTTCACGAATTAAGCCATCAACAATCTTATGCATGTAACGTAGCGAGAACTCGTTGTAATCACGCGGCGTTAATACTCCGCCCCAAGTATCAAAGACCATCACAGCCTGTGCACCTGCTTTGATCTGTGCGTTTAAGTATTCGATAACGCTATCTGCTAGCTTATCTAGCAATAAGTGCAGTGTTTGTGGCTCTGCGTACATCATCTTTTTGATCTTAGTGAATGCCTTAGAGCTACCACCTTCAACCATGTAAGTTGCCAACGTCCATGGGCTACCAGAGAAACCAATCAGTGGCACTTCACCTTGTAGATCATGACGGATTTGACGCACTGCATTCATTACGTATTGCAGTTCACCTTCAGGATCAGGTAAACCGATCTTTTCAACGTCTGCTTTGCACTTGATCGGACGTTGGAATTTAGGACCTTCACCGACTTCAAAGTACAAGCCAAGACCCATTGCATCAGGAATCGTCAAGATATCTGAGAACAAGATAGCGGCATCAAGCGGGAAGCGCTTAAGCGGCTGTAGCGTTACTTCACTTGCTAACTCAGCATTCTTACATAGCGACATAAAGTCACCCGCAACACTACGTGTTTCACGGTATTCTGGTAGATAACGACCTGCTTGGCGCATCATCCATACTGGTGTGTGATCAACAGGCTGCTTTAACAACGCACGTAGATAGCGGTCATTCTTTAATTCGCTCATTTGAGACTCCATGGGTAAATTCTGCGCTTATTGTATCATTCATTACTTAGAACAAAAGAGAGCATATCTTATTCTATTAATAGGGAATAACGATACGATAACACGTTAAGTCTGATTGTTATTAATTACAGGTTAGTCGCTGGAACCGACAATGTATGCTCGATTAATCGACGTGCTATCGTCCCTTGTGGCGGAAGTGGCGGTAAATGCTCCGCATCTGCCCATATTGCATCCGTTAACTCTTCATAATCGGGCTTAATCTCACCACCCGCATAGTCAGCAATAAAGCCCATCATAAGGTTAGAAGGAAACGCCCACGGCTGACTACCAAAATACTGAATATTCTTAACCCTAATGCCTGTTTCTTCTAGCACTTCACGGGCAACACATTGCTCTAGGGTTTCATCGGTTTCAACAAAGCCCGCAATCACCGTGTACATACCGGTTTTATGGCGAGGATGCTGCGCCAATAAGATCTGATTCTCTTTACGTACCGCGACAATAATACAAGGCGATACGCGAGGATAATCCATTGCGCCACAGCCTTGGCATTGCATTGCTAATTGATCTGAGTGTAACTCTGCCTTACTGCCACAACACCCACAAAAGCCTTGTTGGCTTAACATGTAAGATAACTGCAACGCACGACCTGCCAGATTAAAAAGCATCGGATCAACATTGAGTAATTCCCGTAAACTATAAAAGTTATCAGCTGGAACATCCGCTTTCGCCTCTAACCAATAAACAGGATACTCATTAAAAGCCCCGATAACTCGACACGATAACGCATGTTCACCACACCAAGCAGGATCTCGCAATGGTAGCGCCTTATTTTCGAGCCAGATCTTTCCATTCTGAATAATGCAGCAATATGCCAAATTCTCATTTTTTAACATTTTTATTACTTTCTTCCTTGCAGGAGCTATTAATTACTGGCAATCTAAAGTTGAAACGAAGTAGTTATCCGAATAACGAGATCTCTTTATAAAGAGAAGGATCAAAGTCTATCGCTTTCACGATACAGACAAGATCATGAGGACGTGCTCATGCTTAGTAAATTCGAACAAGTCAAAAAAGAATGGGGCGGTCATAATGACGTCATTGATCAATGGCTGATGATGCGTCAACAACTGCTTATCGATTACTGTAAACTTGCAGGTCTTTCCCCAACCGAAGCGGCAAAAAACCGCCAACTTCCAACCGCATCTCAACTGACGTTATTTAATGAAGCCCTTGTTGATTACATTTCAGCAGGTCACTTCAAAATTTACGATAGCGTAATGGAACGCTGGCATCAAACAGGTTATTCACCTACCGAAGAAATTTCTGCACTCTACGCCAAAATTACCCTAACCACCGATCCACTACTCAATTTCCATGACCGATACCATTCAATAAAGGATGATGATCTGCTCACTCATTTTGATGATGATTTATCAAAAGTCGGTGAGCTCATGGAAATGCGCTTTGGGTTAGAAGATAAACTCATTGAGCTTATCAGCGATAGCTTATCCTGCCCACCAGGCGCGTAAAAAACACCACCTTAATATTGTGGCAGCAACGCCATGCTGCCACCTCATCGTTAATCCTCAATCTTTCTCTTGTCTTTATCATCCACCAGCCACCTATTGATATTGCTTTATTACAGGCAATAAAAAAGGCACCCCGAAGGATGCCTTTTAAATCAATCACGCTGAGAATTAATTCTCGTCGTTAAGACCTGCGTTTAGTAGCGCTGCAAGATCTTGAGAAGCTTGCTCTGCATCCACTTGTGGTGCTACAGGCTCAAGCTCAACGTCACGCTGCTGTTGACGACGTTGGTGGTAAGAGAAACCAGTACCCGCTGGGATCAGACGACCCACGATTACGTTTTCTTTCAGACCACGTAGGTCATCACGCTTACCAGAAACAGCTGCTTCTGTTAGTACGCGCGTTGTTTCCTGGAACGATGCTGCTGAGATGAATGACTCAGTCGCAAGCGATGCTTTAGTGATACCTAGTAAGTCACGAGAGTAACTTGCAGGTGTCTTACCTTCAGCTTCAAGCTGACGGTTAGCAATCGTTACGCGAGAGAATTCAACTTGCTCGCCTTCTAGGAACTCAGAATCACCTGCAGCAGTGATAGTTACCTTACGTAGCATCTGACGAACGATAGTTTCAATGTGCTTATCGTTAATCTTAACGCCTTGTAGACGGTAAACTTCCTGAACCTCGTTCACGATGTATTCTGCTACTGCGTGTACGCCACGTAGACGTAGAATATCGTGTGGAGTTTCTGGACCATCTGCAATCACATCGCCCTTCTCAACTTTTTCGCCTTCGAAAACGTTAAGCTGACGGTGTTTCAGGATCATCTCTTCGTACGGTTGACCTTCAGCTGGAGTGATGATCAAACGACGCTTACCTTTAGTCTCTTTACCGAAAGATACAGTACCTGTAATTTCAGCAAGGATCGCAGGCTCTTTAGGCTTACGAGCTTCGAACAAGTCAGCAACGCGTGGTAGACCACCCGTGATATCCTTGTTACCGCCAGATTTTTGTGGGATACGTGCAAGCGTATCACCGATACCAACCATAGCGCCGTCGTCAAGCTGAACAATCGCCTTACCTGGTAGGAAGTATTGAGCTGGCATTTCAGTACCAGGGATCATTACATCGTTACCATCTTCATCAACAAGTTTGATAGCTGGACGCATATCTTTACCTGCTGCTGGACGAGCTGCTGCATCAGTTACTTCGCTTGAAGATAGACCAGTTAGGTCATCTGTTTGACGAGAAACTGTTACGCCGTCGATCATGTCAACGAACTGGATGCGACCTGCCACTTCAGTGATGATTGGCATGGTGTGCGCTTCCCAGTTTGCTACTGTTTCACCAGCAACAACTTCTGCACCGTCACCCTTGTTCAGGATTGTACCGTAAGACAGTTTGTAGTTCTCTTTCGTACGACCGAACTCATCAATGATGGTTAATTCAGCAGCACGTGATGTTACTACAAGCTTACCTGCGTTGTTGGTTACGAACTTAGCATTGTGCAGCTTCATAGAACCTGTAGTTTTCACTACAACGCTATTGTCTGCTGCCGCTGCTGATGCCGCACCACCGATGTGGAACGTACGCATTGTAAGCTGTGTACCTGGTTCACCGATTGACTGAGCAGCAACAACACCCACTGCTTCACCAGAGTTAACCAAGTGACCGCGAGCAAGGTCACGACCGTAACAGAACTTACAACAACCGAAGTCATTCTCACACGTTACAACAGAACGTACTTTAACTTGGTCTACAGAGTTCGCTTCTAGGATCTCACACCACTTCTCATCAAGAAGCGTGTTACGAGGTGCTAGAACTTCTTCTGTACCAGGTTTTAGAACGTCTTCAGCAACAACACGACCAAGTACGCGGTCACCTAGTTGCTCTTTAACATCACCACCCTCGATTAGAGGCATCATAGTGATACCAGCGTGAGTGCCACAGTCATCAGTTGTAATAACAACGTCTTGAGCAACGTCTACTAGACGACGAGTCAGGTAACCTGAGTTCGCTGTCTTAAGTGCGGTATCCGCAAGACCCTTACGAGCACCGTGAGTAGAGATAAAGTACTGAAGTACGTTTAGACCTTCACGGAAGTTCGCTGTGATCGGTGTTTCGATGATTGAGCCATCCGGCTTAGCCATCAGACCACGCATACCAGCAAGCTGACGAATCTGAGCTGCAGAACCACGAGCACCAGAGTCGGCCATCATGTATACGCTGTTGAACGATTTTTGCTGCTCTTCTTCACCGTCACGGTTAATAACAGTGTCAAAAGACAGGTTATCCATCATCGCTTTAGCAACTTGTTCGTTCGCTGTCGCCCAGATATCGATAACTTTGTTGTAACGTTCACCAGCAGTTACAAGACCTGACTGGAACTGCTCTTGAATTTCAGCAACTTCAGCTTCAGCTTCTGCGATCTTAGTGTACTTAGCTGCAGGTACAACCATATCGTCGATACCAACAGATACACCAGAAAGTGCAGCGTAAGCAAAACCTGTGTACATGATTTGGTCAGCGAAGATAACAGTATCTTTCATGCCCAATTCACGGTAACAAGTGTTAAGAAGCTTAGAAATTTGCTTCTTACCTAGTGCTTCAGTGTTCACAAGGCTGTATGGCAGACCTTTCGGTACGATAGGCCATAGCATTGCACGACCAACAGTAGTATCAACTAGTTCAGTTTTCTCAACTAAGTTACCCTGCTCGTCTTTCACGTATTCTGTAATACGTACTTTAACGCGAGCGTGAAGCTCTGCCATCTTAGTACGGTATGCTTTCTCAGCTTCAGCTGGTCCAGCAAGGTACATGCCTTCACCTTTCGCGTTGATTTTCTCACGCGTCATGTAGTAAAGACCCAATACAACGTCCTGAGAAGGTACGATGATCGGATCACCTGATGCAGGTGAAAGGATGTTGTTTGTTGACATCATAAGCGCACGTGCTTCTAGCTGTGCTTCAAGAGTCAACGGCAAGTGAACCGCCATCTGGTCACCATCGAAGTCGGCGTTGTATGCCGCACACACAAGTGGGTGAAGCTGAATCGCTTTACCTTCGATTAGGATTGGTTCAAACGCCTGAATACCTAGACGGTGCAGTGTTGGTGCACGGTTAAGCATTACTGGGTGTTCGCGAATAACTTCGTCTAGGATATCCCAAACTACTGCTTCTTCACGCTCAACCATCTTCTTAGCAGCTTTGATTGTCGTCGCAAGACCACGAGTCTCTAGCTTACCGTAGATGAATGGCTTAAATAGCTCTAGTGCCATCTTCTTAGGAAGACCACACTGATGCAGACGTAGGTATGGACCTACTGTGATAACAGAACGACCTGAGTAGTCTACACGCTTACCAAGAAGGTTCTGACGGAAACGACCTTGTTTACCCTTGATCATATCAGCAAGAGATTTCAGAGGACGCTTGTTAGAGCCAGTGATAGCGCGGCCACGACGACCGTTATCTAGTAATGCATCAACAGATTCCTGAAGCATACGCTTTTCGTTACGTACGATGATATCAGGAGCAGCCAGGTCTAAAAGACGCTTCAGACGGTTGTTACGGTTGATTACACGACGGTAAAGATCGTTCAGATCTGAAGTCGCGAAACGGCCGCCGTCTAGTGGTACCAACGGACGTAGATCCGGCGGTAGAACTGGCAGTACAGACAGGATCATCCACTCTGGGTTGTTACCTGACTGTAGGAAAGCTTCAACTAGCTTAAGACGCTTAGTTAGCTTCTTACGCTTAGTTTCAGAGTTAGTTTCTTCTAACTCTTCACGCATGTTTTCGATTTCAGCGCTTAGGTCCATGTTACCTAAAAGTGCTTTAACCGCTTCTGCGCCCATCTTAGCGTCGAACTCATCGCCCCACTCTTCAAGTGCATCCAAGTACTGCTCTTCAGAAAGCAGCTGGCTACGCTCAAGGTTGGTCATACCTGGTTCGATTACTACATATGATTCGAAGTAAAGTACACGCTCGATATCACGTAGAGGCATGTCCATTAACAGACCGATACGAGATGGCAGTGACTTTAAGAACCAGATGTGAGCAACAGGTGAAGCAAGCTCAATGTGACCCATACGCTCACGGCGTACTTTAGTCTGAGTAACTTCAACACCACATTTTTCACAGATAACACCACGGTGCTTCAGGCGCTTGTACTTGCCACAAAGACACTCGTAGTCTTTTACCGGGCCAAAGATACGTGCACAGAAAAGACCGTCACGCTCAGGCTTGAAGGTACGATAGTTGATTGTTTCTGGCTTCTTAACTTCACCAAAAGACCATGAACGGATCATGTCAGGTGAAGCTAGACCGATTTTGATTGCATCAAATTCTTCGGTCTTATGTTGTGCTTTCAGAAACTTAAGTAAGTCTTTCACATTCGGCTCCTGTGAGGAGTTGACCCATAAAGGCGCCAGTCTACTGGCGCCTTCATATTTATACCGGAGTAACTAATAAGTATAGGTGACTAACCTAGGCTTACTCGTCTTCCAGCTCGATGTTAATACCCAACGAGCGGATTTCTTTCAACAATACGTTGAATGATTCCGGCATACCTGGTTCCATACGATGATCACCGTCAACGATGTTCTTATACATCTTCGTACGGCCGTTAACGTCATCCGACTTAACGGTTAGCATTTCTTGAAGGGTGTATGCTGCGCCGTATGCTTCAAGCGCCCACACTTCCATCTCACCGAAACGCTGACCACCGAACTGAGCTTTACCACCCAGCGGCTGCTGAGTAACAAGGCTGTAAGAACCGGTAGAACGGGCGTGCATCTTGTCATCAACCAAGTGGTTCAGCTTAAGCATGTACATGTAACCAACAGTTACAGGACGCTCAAATGCATCACCAGTACGGCCATCAAACAACTTCAGCTGACCAGACTCTGGTAGATCACCCAGTTTTAGCAGCTCTTTGATTGATGGTTCAGGTGCGCCATCAAATACTGGAGTTGCAATAGGTAGACCTTTACGAAGGTTTTGTACAAGTGTACGTACTTCGTCATCTGTTAGTGCAGCAACGTCTACTTTCTGACGAGTATCGCCTAGATCGTAAACTTTCTGTAGGAAGTTACGGAACTTGTGTAACTCCTGCTGCTCTTTCAGCATGTCGTTAAGTTTGTCACCGATACCTTTCGCCGCAAGACCTAAGTGAGTCTCAAGGATCTGACCGATGTTCATACGAGAAGGTACACCCAGTGGGTTCAGAACGATATCAACCGTTTGACCTTTCTCATCGTAAGGCATGTCTTCAACAGGGTTAATCTTAGAGATAACACCCTTGTTACCGTGACGACCCGCCATCTTATCACCCGGTTGGATGCGACGCTTAACAGCTAGGTATACTTTAACAATCTTAAGTACGCCAGGTGCTAGGTCATCACCTTGAGTGATCTTACGACGCTTAGATTCAAACTTCTTATCGAACTCAGCTTTCAGTTCATCATACTGCTCTGCAAGCTGTTCCAATTGGTTTTGTAGTGCTTCGTCGTCAAGCGTAACAGCGAATAGTGCATCGCGGTTCATTGAAGCAATCTTGTCTTCACTGTAACCCGCAGATAGCAGAAGCGTACGAACACGAGCAAGAAGACCACCCTCAAGGATCTGGAATTCTTCTGTGATATCTTTCTTCGCTTCTTTCAGCTGCATCTCTTCAATTTCAAGAGCACGCTTGTCTTTCTCAACGCCATCACGAGTGAATACTTGTACGTCAATGATCGTACCAGTCACACTACCAGGAACACGTAGAGATGAATCTTTAACATCAGATGCTTTCTCACCGAAGATCGCACGTAGTAGCTTCTCTTCAGGTGTTAGTTGTGTTTCACCCTTAGGTGTCACTTTACCAACTAGGATGTCGCCACCCTTCACTTCAGCACCGATGTAAACGATACCTGACTCGTCCAACTTAGAAAGTGCTGCTTCACCCACGTTAGGGATGTCGGCAGTAATTTCTTCAGAACCCAGCTTCGTATCACGCGCCACACAAGAAAGCTCTTGGATGTGGATAGTTGTGAAACGATCTTCCTGAACTACACGCTCAGAAACTAAGATGGAGTCCTCGAAGTTGTAACCGTTCCAAGGCATGAACGCGATACGCATGTTTTGACCAAGCGCAAGCTCACCAAGGTCTGTTGAAGGACCATCAGCAAGTACATCACCACGTGATACTGGCTCACCAGGTAGCACGGTTGGACGCTGGTTAATACATGTGTTCTGGTTAGAACGCGTGTACTTAGTTAAGTTGTAGATATCGATACCTGCTTCACCAGGGATCAACTCGTCGTCGTTAACTTTGATAACGATACGAGATGCATCTACAGACTGAACTGTACCACCACGTTTAGCTACAGCTGTAACACCAGAATCAACACCGATTTGACGCTCAATACCAGTACCTACTAGCGGCTTATCAGCACGGATAGTTGGAACTGCCTGACGTTGCATGTTCGCACCCATTAGGGCACGGTTAGCATCATCGTGTTCTAGGAACGGGATCAGAGATGCCGCCACCGATACAACCTGGTTAGTTGCAACGTCCATGTACTGAACATGGTCACGTGGGTGCAGACCTGAATCACCTTTCTGACGAGCAGTGATCAACTCGTCAGCAAATGAACCGTCTTCGTTAAGCGCGGCGTTCGCCTGAGCAATAACGTATAGACCTTCTTCAATTGCAGATAGGTATTCGATTTCTTCTGAAACTTTTCCGTCTACCACTTTACGGTAAGGTGTTTCCAAGAAACCGTAAGGGTTACAACGCGCAAATACAGATAGCGAGTTGATTAGACCGATGTTTGGACCTTCAGGCGTTTCGATAGGACATAGGCGACCGTAGTGAGTCGCGTGTACGTCACGTACTTCGAAGCCAGCACGCTCACGAGTCAGACCACCTGGACCAAGCGCCGAGATACGACGTTTGTGAGTAACTTCTGACAGTGGGTTGTTCTGGTCCATAAACTGAGACAGCTGAGAAGAGCCAAAGAACTCTTTTACTGCCGCAGAAATAGGCTTAGCGTTAATTAAATCTTGAGGCATGATTGCATCAAGATCGCCTAGGCTTAGACGCTCTTTAACAGCACGCTCAACACGTACTAGACCTACGCGGAATTGGTTTTCAGCCATTTCGCCAACAGAACGAATACGACGGTTACCTAGGTGGTCGATATCATCAACTTCACCTTTACCGTTACGGATATCGATCAGTTTACGCATAACATCGATGATGTCAGCGTGGTCTAGTGTACCTGGGCCAGTTGTCTCATCACGAAGAAGAGAGCTGTTGAACTTCATACGACCAACAGCAGACAGA
Organism: Photobacterium leiognathi; assembly: GCF_030685535.1. Taxonomy (NCBI): domain Bacteria; kingdom Pseudomonadati; phylum Pseudomonadota; class Gammaproteobacteria; order Vibrionales; family Vibrionaceae; genus Photobacterium; species Photobacterium leiognathi. The sequence goes on from NZ_CP131601.1 coordinate 3,063,410, forward strand.
TCGTAACGATCTTCAGAGAAGAACAAGCTTTCGAAAAGTTGCTCTGCTGCTTCACGTGTTGGTGGCTCGCCAGGGCGCATCATGCGGTAGATTTCTACCAATGCACTTAAACGGTCAGTTGTATTGTCGATACGTAGTGTATCTGACATATAAGGACCGTGGTCTAGATCGTTCGTAAATAGAACGTCGATAGACTTGTGACCCGCCTGAGATAGAAGTGCTAATGCTTCCAGGCTTAATTCCTGGTTAGCCGCGACAATCAGTTCACCAGTATTTTCATCGATGTAATCACGTGATGCGATCTTGCCAACGATGTATTCAACAGGTACTTCGATGTGATCAACGCCGTCTTTGCCTAATTGGCGAATGTGACGAGCAGTGATGCGACGACCTTTCTCTACGTATACAGTGCCGTTTGCTTCGATATCAAAGCTTGCAGTTTCACCACGTAGACGATCCGGTACCAACTCCATAACAAGAGACTTGCCTTGAACTTCGAAATGAATTTTTTCGAAGAACATGTCAAGGATCTGATCTGTTGTGTAGTTAAGTGCACGAAGGATGATAGACGCAGGTAATTTACGACGACGGTCGATACGTACGAATACACTATCCTTAGGATCGAACTCGAAATCCAACCATGAACCACGGTAAGGGATTACACGAGCGTTATATAACACTTTACCTGAGGAGTGGGTCTTACCCTTATCGCTGTCGAAGAAGACACCCGGGCTACGGTGTAGCTGGGATACGATAACCCTCTCGGTACCGTTAATAACGAATGTACCGTTATCTGTCATGAGCGGAATTTCGCCCATGTAAACTTCTTGTTCTTTAATGTCTTTTACAGTGCCAGCTAGCGCGTCTTTATCGTACATGACAAGACGTAGCTTCACACGTAGTGGAGCAGAATAAGTTACGCCACGAATCTGACATTCTTTAACATCGAAGACCGGCTCACCGAGACGATAGCTAACGTATTGCAGCTCGGAATTGCCGTTATAGCTCTGGATTGGAAAAACAGAGCGAAAGGCAGCTTCTAGACCGTAATGCCCTTCTGGATCCTGCTCGATAAATTTTTGGAAAGAATCAAGCTGGATCGACAGCAAGTATGGAGCTTCCAAAACTTGCGGACGCTTACCAAAATCCTTACGGATACGCTTTTTCTCGGTATAAGAGTAAACCATAGGTTCCTCAGATCGCTGATAAGTGATCCAAACTACCCCAAAACAAACGGGGGTAGAGACTAAACTTTGTTTATGTGTAGGAATGACCCGGTGAAATCAGGGGCATTTTTTGCTAGACAGTGGATACAAAACAAGGTGAAAAATACCACCGCCCTACAGCGCAAAAAGGCAGGTAGCAATTTGCCACCAGCCAATAGCCTAAAAGGCTAGGAAATCAAATAATGATTACTTGATTTCAACAGAAGCACCAGCTTCTTCTAGTTGAGCTTTAAGAGCTTCAGCTTCAGCTTTCTCAACGCCTTCTTTTAGAGGTGCTGGAGCGCCGTCTACTACAGCTTTAGCTTCTTTAAGACCTAGGCCAGTTGCGCCACGTACTGCTTTGATTACAGCAACTTTGTTAGCACCAGCAGCAGTTAGGATTACGTCGAATTCAGTTTGCTCTTCAGCTGCGTCTGCAGCTGCGCCGCCTGCTACAACTGCAGCTGCAGCAGTAACACCGAACTTCTCTTCCATAGCTTCGATTAGTTCAACAACTTGCATTACAGACATTTCTGCAACTGCGTCTAGGATTTGCTCGTTAGTGATAGACATAACAATTCTCTTTAAAAGTCAACAATAAGTTTAAATAGTAATCAGATAAAGCTTTGCAATTAAGCAGCAGCTTCTTCTTTCTGATCACGTACTGCAGCGATAGTACGTACAAGTTTACCAGCAGACGCTTCTTTCATGCACATCATTAGGCGTGCGATAGCTTCGTCGTAAGTTGGTAGAGTTGCTAGTACTTCAACGTTTGCAACAGCGCCTTCAAATGCAGCTGCTTTGATCTCGAAAGATTTGTTCTCTTTAGCGAAGTCTTTGAAAAGACGCGCTGCAGCACCTGGGTGCTCGTTAGAGAAACCGATTAGTGAAGGACCAACGAAAACGTCTTTAAGACATTCGAAATCAGTACCTTCAACTGCACGGCGTGCTAGTGTGTTACGAACAACTTTTACGTATACGCCAGCTTCACGAGCTTGCTTACGTAAAGTAGTCATCGCACCCACAGTAACACCGCGAGAGTCAGCAACAACAGCAGAAAGTGCACCGTTGGCAGCTTCGTTGACTTCAGCAACAATTGCTTTTTTGTCTTGAAGATTTAATGCCATTGGATTTGCTCCTGGATTGTTTTACACCACTCACTGCCAAAATAGCAGGAGAGTCTTACGGCGCAGATCCAAGAAAGACATACATCAATCATGTTCTGGCACCGTCTACGTAGGTGAATTATTAAGTTCCGAAGAACGCCTACGGTCTTTGACGGAGGCTAACTGCAAGCAATTAGCCCCAGCCACGAATTCGGAAGCGACAAATTATACACTAACTTATCGCTTCTGCAAATTATTACGCTACGTTAGTTTTCAGAGAGTTCTGATCTAACGCTACGCCTGCACCCATAGTAGTAGAGATGCTTACTTTCTTAATGAAAGTACCTTTAGCTGAAGAAGGCTTAGCTTTCTTCAGTGCAACTAGAAGAGCTTCTAAGTTCTCTTGTAGTTGAGCGGCTTCAAAGTCCACTTTACCGATAGTAGTGTGGATGATGCCGTTTTTGTCGTTACGGTAACGAACCTGACCCGCTTTAGCATTCTTAACTGCTTCAGCAACGTTAGGAGTTACAGTACCAACTTTAGGGTTTGGCATAAGACCGCGAGGACCTAGGATAGTACCTAGTTGACCAACAACGCGCATTGCATCTGGAGATGCGATAACTACGTCAAAGTTCATTTCGCCTTTCTTAACTTGCTCAGCAAGATCTTCCATACCCACTAGATCAGCACCAGCTTCTTTAGCAGCTTCTGCGTTTGCACCTTGAGTGAACACAGCAACACGGATATCACGACCAGTACCGTTTGGTAGTACAGTTGCACCACGTACGTTTTGGTCAGATTTACGTGCATCAATGCCTAGGTTAACAGCAACGTCAACGCTTTCATTGAATTTAGCAGTAGCTAGTTCTTTTAGAAGAGCAACAGCTTCGTTGATTTCGTACTCACGAGTAGCATCAACTTTTTCACGGATAACGCGCATGCGCTTAGTCAGTTTAGCCATCTTATTAACCCTCTACCACTAGGCCCATTGAGCGAGCAGTACCAGCAATTGAACGCTTCATAGCTTCAATATCAGCACCAGTCATGTCTGCAGCTTTAGTCTCAGCGATCTCTTGGATCTGAGCGTCAGTTACAGTACCTACTTTCTCAGTGTTTGGACGACCTGAACCAGACTTAAGGCCAGCTGCTTTAAGCAGAAGAACTGCTGCAGGTGGAGTCTTAGTTACGAACGTGAAAGAACGGTCGCTGTATACTGTGATAACAACTGGAGTTGGAAGACCTTTCTCTAGAGAGTCAGTCTTAGCGTTGAACGCTTTACAGAATTCCATGATGTTAACACCGTGTTGACCAAGTGCTGGACCAACTGGTGGACTAGGGTTTGCCATACCAGCTGCAACTTGCAGCTTGATGTAAGCTTCTACTTTTTTAGCCATTGCTATTTACCTAAATTTGGGTTCAAACGTCTATTTTTAAACAAACAGACTCCCCGTCTAACGAAAGGGCGCGAAATTATAGCTTAATTCCACGCCCCTGACAATACAACTTGAACAGAATTTGATCAGTTCTTTTCTACTTGACCGAACTCTAGTTCTACTGGTGTTGCACGACCAAAGATCGATACAGAAACCTTAACACGGCTCTTATCGTAATCAACTGATTCAATTGTACCATTGAAGTCAGCAAATGGACCGTCAGTCACACGTACCACTTCACCTGGTTCAAATACTGTCTTATGAACAGGAGACTCACTAGCTTGCTGTAGACGGTTAAGGATCGCGTCCGCTTCTTTATCAGAAATCGGAGCAGGACGATCAGATGTACCGCCAATGAAGCCCATAACACGTGGAATACTGCGTACTAGGTGCCATGTTTCGTCGTTCATTACCATGTTTACTAGCACGTAACCTGGGAAGAACTTACGCTCGCTCTTGCGGCGCTGGCCTGCACGTACTTCTACTACTTCTTCAGTAGGTACAAGAACTTCATCAAAGTGCTCTTCCATACCGTGCATTTTGATATGCTCGCGCAGTGACTGTGCAACTCGGCCTTCAAAACCAGAAAAAGCCTGTACTACATACCATCGTTTTTTTGGAGCTTCGCTCATGAATTCTTACCTCACACGCCGGTAACTAGGCGCACTAAACGGACCATAATGCCGTCGATACCCCAAAGGGCTAACGCCATCACTACAGTGACTGCTAGAACGATAAAGGTTGTCTGCGTAGCTTCCTGACGAGTAGGCCATACCACTTTGCGGACTTCCATGCGCGACTCACTTGCAAAACGAATCGCGGCTTTACCTTTTGCTGTAAATGCAGCAGTGATCCCAGCAACAGCTACAAGAGCAATTACTGCAGATGTACGCAGCACAACAGAAACATCACTGTACAGGTAATTACCAACCACAGCAGCAGCTAGCAAAGCAAAAACTACGACCCATTTCAGGCCATCCATTTTGCTTTCGCTTTCTTGGTTTTCGGCATTCGCATTCATACAACCAACCTGTAACTAGTCTTTATTTAGACGAAAATAACCCCGCTATTGCGAGGTCTTAGATGAAGGAAAAGGAATAACCCTTTAATAACATTAGCAAAAAACTTCATCCCACGAAATTTCATTTCTGACACTTGAACAAAAAACACACGTTTTTATATTAAAGTGTAGAAAAAGGGCATCAAATGATGCCCTTTTTTGTGTACTGTCGTCAAATTAAATTCGACGGCTTTGCAGCAACTTATGCAAGGATAGTTGCAACAACACCAGCACCAACTGTACGGCCACCTTCACGGATAGCAAAACGTAGACCTTCGTCCATCGCGATAGGAGCGATTAGAGTAACAGTCATAGAGATGTTATCACCAGGCATTACCATTTCTACGCCTTCTGGTAGCTCGATAGTACCAGTTACGTCAGTTGTACGGAAGTAGAACTGTGGACGGTAACCTTTGAAGAATGGAGTGTGACGACCACCTTCATCTTTAGACAGAACGTAGATTTCTGAAGTGAAAGTTGTGTGTGGAGTGATTGAACCAGGCTTAGCTAGAACTTGACCACGCTCAACTTCGTCACGCTTAGTACCACGTAGAAGAACACCAACGTTCTCACCAGCACGGCCTTCGTCAAGAAGCTTACGGAACATCTCAACACCAGTACAAGTAGTCTTAGTAGTTTCTTTGATACCTACGATTTCTACTTCGTCACCTACAGTGATGATACCTTGCTCAACACGACCAGTTACAACTGTACCACGGCCTTGGATTGAGAATACGTCTTCGATTGGAAGGATGAACGGACGATCGATCGCACGCTCTGGCTCTGGGATGTAAGAATCTAGAGCTTCAGCTAGTTCAACGATTTTCGCTTCCCACTGCTCTTCGCCGTTTAGAGCGCCAAGTGCAGAACCTTGGATTACTGGACAGTCATCACCTGGGAATTCGTACTCAGATAGAAGTTCACGAACTTCCATTTCTACTAGCTCTAGTAGTTCTTCGTCATCAACCATGTCACACTTGTTCATGAACACGATGATGTAAGGAATACCAACCTGGCGACCAAGTAGGATGTGCTCACGAGTTTGTGGCATTGGACCGTCAGTTGCAGCAACAACTAGGATACCACCGTCCATTTGAGCAGCACCAGTGATCATGTTTTTAACGTAATCGGCGTGTCCAGGACAGTCAACGTGTGCGTAGTGACGAGTTGGAGTATCGTACTCTACGTGAGAAGTAGAGATTGTGATACCGCGCTCACGCTCTTCTGGAGCGTTATCGATAGATGCGAAGTCACGAGCAGCACCACCGTACACTTTAGCAAGTGTAGTACAGATAGCAGCAGTTAGAGTAGTTTTACCGTGGTCAACGTGGCCGATAGTACCAACGTTAACGTGCGGTTTTACGCGTTCGAATTTTTCTTTAGACATGGATAGTCCCTCTGGGCACGGTATTAAGTGGCATTACGACCACACAACCAAACATGGGTTTGTTGAGTATATAACAAATGGATGAATTAGGACTTGAGAGTGGTGCTGATAGGCAGATTTGAACTGCCGACCTCACCCTTACCAAGGGTGCGCTCTACCGACTGAGCTATATCAGCACACAAGAAATGTGGAGCGGGCAGCGGGAATCGAACCCGCATCATCAGCTTGGAAGGCTGAGGTAATAGCCATTATACGATGCCCGCAATCTTGTTTCTCGTAGAGCTATTCAAACATTTGAAAATGGTGGTGGGGGAAGGATTCGAACCTTCGAAGGCAGTGCCGGCAGATTTACAATCTGCTCCCTTTAGCCACTCGGGAACCCCACCGAAATTCTTAAAACTGGTGCCGACTACCGGAGTCGAACTGGTGACCTACTGATTACAAGTCAGTTGCTCTACCTACTGAGCTAAGTCGGCGTTAGTGGTGCGCATTCTAGATAATGATTATTTTTGTTGCAATACCCTAATTCGTTTTTTTTACTGTTTTTTTTCTAATTGTCGTAAAAATGGGCATTATCGTTGCTTCGCATACAAAGCAAGACCTTCAAGCACCAATTCAGAGCGATGATAAAAATCGTTACACCAGGCTTTAGGTAAGTGGCGTACTCCCCCTCCACACAAGATCACTGCTGGCGATTCACCGAGCTCTTGTTCTGCTTGTTTTAGACCAAATTCAATTAAGCCCACTAGTGCAGCACGGCAACCATTTTTCAAACCATCAGCCGTGTTATCGGCAAAGACTAATGACTCACTATGATCACGATCAGAGAAGACTTTAGTAGTATTTTCTAATACTGATTTCATCATTAATTGATAACCAGGTACTATCCAACCACCAAGGTGCTGCCCAGTCTCGCTCATGACATCAAATGTGAGTGCAGTACCAATATCAACAATCACCGTAGGTTGTTTAAAATGTTGATGAATAGCCACAAGCGTTAACCAACGATCGATACCAAGATATTGATACTCTTTATAGGCGTTTGTAACACCAAAATCTTCACGCGCTGTTTTAACTTGAATGACTGGAATATTTGCCAATTGTGCTATGCGCTGAATGGTGTTATCGACCTCTACAGGTCCAACGCTTGCAAACACAATTCGCTCAATATCCCCTTCAATTAGCGGTTGAAGTACAAGCTCCAGCTTTTGGCTTGGGTACTTACCAATTTGTTCGATTTGTTCGTCTTTTGTTAGTAGAGCAACTTTGACATACGTGTTGCCCGCTTCAATTAATAATTGCATTAACAACCTCTAAGGCTGATTTCACCACCGATATAAGGTGTCACACCCTCATCAGTTTCTAATAACAATGCCCCTTGAACATCAATTCCACGAGCAATCCCTTCTATGGTTCGCTCGCCAATTAATAATTTCACAGGACGATTTAAAAAGTTATCGATTTTATTCCAACGCTCAACAAAACCCGTTAAGCCCTGCTGTTCATAATCAATCAATGTTTGTGTTAAATGAGCAATCAATTGTGCTGCTAATTGATTTCGAGAAGGGAGATTATCGCAAGCCTGTGCCAGATTGGTCCAAGCTTGAGTTATTTCAGCCTGCTCTTTAATAGGCATACTGACATTAAGACCCATACCAATCACCAAATGAGCAGCATCACCAGCCTGCCCTGTCATTTCAACTAAAATACCTGCGAGCTTTTGATCTTTATAATAAATATCGTTAGGCCATTTTACTCGAACATCAGGCGCACCGAGTTGTTGAAGTGTTTCAGCGATTGCGACACCAACGACCAAACTCAACCCCATCGCTGCAGCCATACCTGCATCTAATCGCCAGTAAATAGACAAATAAAGATTACTGCCAAACGGAGATAACCACTGTCTACCACGACGACCGCGCCCAGCTTCTTGATACTCCGCTAAGCAGACACTACCGCTAGGTAACTGACCAACTCTATCAAGTAAGTATTGGTTGGTAGAATCAATAACTGGGATCAACTCAAGATGCGCACAATCACTTTTAGTAAGAATGCTTTCTTTATTGAGTAATTCAATGGGAGAGGCAAGACAATACCCTTTGCCTTGTACCCGAAAGATATCTAGTCCCCATCCTTGAATAACTTTGATCTGTTTTGCGATCGCGGCTCTAGATATTCCAAGTGCTTGGCCAAGCTTCTCACCAGAGTGAAATGAACCATCAGCAAGCAATTGGATCAATGCTAAACGTGTCGCGTGCTCTTTCATTGCAGCATCTCTGTCAGGTTCGTTTCAGCATTATGTGCTATAAAGCGTACTTCATGCTCAAGAGAAACACCGAACTTAGCCTTTACAGTATCAACAACATACTGTGCTAAATGAAGTACATCATTGGCAGTTGCGTCGCCTGCATTGGTTAATACTAATGCTTGCTGTGGGTGAACTTTTGCACCACCAATCTGGTGCCCTTTCAAACCGCATTGATCAATCAACCAGCCTGCGGCTAACTTACAATGTTCACCATCAACAGGGTAATTAGGCATTGAAGGGTAATCAGCCAGTAAACGTGTTCTTTCCGCTAAAGAGATAATTGGGTTTTTAAAAAAACTGCCCGCATTACCTGTTACTTTAGGATCTGGTAATTTTTCTCGGCGGACAGCACACACCTCATCAAAAATCTCTTTTGCTGTAACAGTATCAAGAGAAAACTTTGCTAACGGACCGTAACTGATTTGTGGTGACCAAGCTTTCGTTAATCGAAAACCAACAGCGGTAATAATATGATCGTCTTTTAGCTCTCGTTTGAAAATCGAATCACGATAGCCAAAATTGCACTCGTCAGCCATCAAGCGCTTTGATTCACCCGTTTGAACATTTAGTACATCAACATAATGGCAGACATCTTTTATCTCAACGCCATACGCGCCAATGTTTTGAATAGGAGATGAACCTACGCAGCCAGGAATAAGGGCTAAATTTTCAAGGCCATTAAAACCATTATCAACGGCCCAAGAGACTAATCCGTGCCAGTCTTCGCCGCCACCGACATGTAAATCAACGTATTCAGCGTTATCAACCACATCAATACCTTTAATACGGTTCAATACAATAACGCCTTGGTAGTCTTCACAAAAAAGTAAGTTACTTCCTTGACCAACAACTAACTTGGGTACTTCCTGATATGTTTCGTCTCGCCAAATAGCAAGAAAATCTTCAACACTTGATGCTTCAATAATGTACTTTGCTGATACATCAATCCCAAAGGTGTGATAAGGCGCTAACCCACTTTCATGTAAAACTTTCATGTTAATCCACAACCAAATCTTTATACTTCTTACTACGAATTCGACCTATTTTACCTGATCACATCTAACAACGCAGTGTTTTCCCATGAATGAAATCATTTATCGTCAACTCGATCCCATTCGTCTCCCTGTTGTAAATAGGATCTATAAAGACTTTTACCCAGCAGGAAAAGCTAAACGCGATGAGTCTATCTGGGTCGCGGAGTCTAACAATAGTATCGTTGCAAGTGTCAGATTTAAAAGCATTGATGATGTACAACTGCTGACCAGTATGCTCGTTATCCCAGAATATCGATTAAAAGGCATTGCTAATGAACTAATCAAAGCAAGCCACAGTCAAATCATGCAGAAAACTTGTTATTGTTTTGCATTTCAAGAACTAGAGAAGCTATACCAAAAGTCAGGTTTCGTAACCATTGAAGCAGAAGCACTACCTAATAATATTAAGCAGCGCTTTTTTCGCTATGCTAACAGTGGTAAGCATCTTATTCCTATGTTGTTTATTGAAGACTCTCATTGATAAGGTTTGGAAAAACATATCTCAGAGGTAGATAGACTGACTTTACTGTTTTTCTGGTATAATTCATTTCTTAATAAAAATTCATCTACTTATAGATCGTGAAAACGAGGCGATAATGGATTCAGCTATTGCTAACAGGCAGCGCATTGAGCAGTTGCCATGTATTGCGCACAAGCCCGAGAATTTAGAAACTCTTTTTGATGCTAATTCATTTAGAGAGCGTCTATACCAAGAAATAAAATCCGCAAAAAAACGTATTTATTTGGTTGCGCTTTACCTACAAGATGACGAAGCAGGAAGAGGCGTGCTTACCGCTCTATACGAAGCGAAGCAACATAATCCAGAACTTGATATAAAAGTGCTAGTTGATTGGCATCGTGCTCAGCGTGGATTAATCGGTGCTGCACAATCTGATGGTAACGCAGCGCTCTATCGCGAATATGCGGAAAAGTACACACATAAAATCGACGTATTAGGCGTGCCTGTTAGAAATCGTGAAGTTTTTGGTGTACTACACCTTAAAGGCTTCGTTATCGACGATAAAGTCATATATAGCGGTGCAAGCTTAAATGACGTTTACCTCGCACAGCATGATCGATACCGTTACGACCGCTACCATGTTATTCAGAATGAAAAGCTAGCCGATAGTATGGCGCAATTCATTACAGATACACTTGTTTCAAGTGAAGCTGTAAATTGTTTAGCACAAGCAGATCGTCCCGATACAAAATCATTGCGTACAGCCATTCGCGATCTGCGCTCAGAACTTCAACAAGCCACTTATCACTTCGAAACCGATGAAATTGCGAGTGATGAAGTAGGTTTAACGCCGTTAATTGGTCTAGGTAAGCGAAAGAACAAACTAAACCAAGATATCTGTACTCTTATTGCAAGTGCACAATCAGAATTGACGATTTGTACGCCTTACTTCAACTTTCCACGAAGCGTAAGCCGTGAAGTAAAACGCGCTTTAAAACGTGGAGTGAAAGTGACGATCGTTGTTGGTGATAAAACAGCTAATGATTTCTACATTCCACCATCAGAGCCGTTTAAAACGATTGCTGGATTACCTTACCTTTATGAAGTGAACCTTCGCAACTTTGCTAAGCACAATGAAGCAGCTATCGCTCATCGCCAATTAGCTATCTACTTGTGGAAACATGACAATAATAGCTTCCACCTAAAAGGTATTTGGGTTGATCGAAAGTACATGCTGGTAACAGGTAATAACCTAAATCCACGTGCTTGGAAGTTAGATCTAGAAAACGCGATTCTTATTCACGATAAGCACCAACTACTTGCAGAGCAAAAGCAAAAAGAATTGGATTGTATCTTGGAACATACACAGCTTATCGGTAGTTATAAACAAATCGAAAAAGTAGATAGTTATCCAGTACAAGTAAAGAAACTGATCACACGTATTCGTCGCGTAAAAGCCGACCACATACTCAACCAAATCCTTTAGAGCTCTTCATCTATCATCACTGTGGTAAACCCTATTACAGTGATGAATCTCTTATCTATATATTTATATTACGTCTACTGTAGGTCTGTAGGTCTGTAGGTCTGTAGGTCTGTAGGTCTGTAGGTCTGTAGGTCTGTAGGTCTGTAGGTCTGTAGGTCTGTAGGTCTGTAGGTCTGTAGGTCTGTAGGTCTGTAGGTCTGTAGGTCTAGTTTGCCGCAGCAAACGATTTTAGAAAGAGAGAAACGAAAAAAGGCCCGCTCATAAGAGCGGGCCTTTCTAATTTGAAGCCTGGCGATGTCCTACTCTCACATGGGGAGACCCCACACTACCATCGGCGCTATTACGTTTCACTACTGAGTTCGGCATGGGATCAGGTGGGTCCATAACGCTATGGTCGCCAAGCAAATTCATTACAATCTTGAAAAGCTGATTCTCAAACACACGTTCAAGTGTTCTTGGAGTCCGTATAAAACCCCTTGGGTGTTGTATGATTAAGCCTCACGGGCAATTAGTATCGGTTAGCTCAATGCCTCACAGCACTTACACACCCGACCTATCAACGTTGTAGTCTTCAACAACCCTTTAGAGACCTTAAAGGTCTAGGGATGACTCATCTTGAGGCTCGCTTCCCGCTTAGATGCTTTCAGCGGTTATCGATTCCGAACTTAGCTACCGGGCAATGCGTCTGGCGACACAACCCGAACACCAGCGGTTCGTCCACTCCGGTCCTCTCGTACTAGGAGCAGCCCCTCTCAATCATCCAACGCCCACGGCAGATAGGGACCGAACTGTCTCACGACGTTCTAAACCCAGCTCGCGTACCACTTTAAATGGCGAACAGCCATACCCTTGGGACCGACTTCAGCCCCAGGATGTGATGAGCCGACATCGAGGTGCCAAACACCGCCGTCGATATGAACTCTTGGGCGGTATCAGCCTGTTATCCCCGGAGTACCTTTTATCCGTTGAGCGATGGCCCTTCCATTCAGAACCACCGGATCACTATGACCTGCTTTCGCACCTGCTCGAATTGTCATTCTCGCAGTCAAGCGGGCTTATGCCATTGCACTAACCTCACGATGTCCGACCGTGATTAGCCCACCTTCGTGCTCCTCCGTTACTCTTTGGGAGGAGACCGCCCCAGTCAAACTACCCACCAGGCACTGTCCGTAACCCCGATAAGGGGCCCACGTTAGAACATCAAGCATACAAGGGTGGTATTTCAAGGACGACTCCATAACCGCTAGCGCGATTATTTCACAGTCTCCCACCTATCCTACACATGTAGGGTCAATGTTCAGTGCCAAGCTATAGTAAAGGTTCACGGGGTCTTTCCGTCTAGCCGCGGGGACGCAGCATCTTCACTGCGATTTCAATTTCACTGAGTCTCGGGTGGAGACAGCGTACTCATCATTACGCCATTCGTGCAGGTCGGAACTTACCCGACAAGGAATTTCGCTACCTTAGGACCGTTATAGTTACGGCCGCCGTTTACCGGGGCTTCGATCAAGAGCTTCGACCGAAGTCTAACCCCATCAATTAACCTTCCGGCACCGGGCAGGCGTCACACCGTATACGTCATCTTTCGATTTTGCACAGTGCTGTGTTTTTAATAAACAGTTGCAGCCACCTGGTATCTGCGACTCCCGGCAGCTTAGAGAGCAAGTCTCATCACCGCTAGGAGCGTACCTTCTCCCGAAGTTACGGTACCATTTTGCCTAGTTCCTTCACCCGAGTTCTCTCAAGCGCCTTGGTATTCTCTACCTGATCACCTGTGTCGGTTTGGGGTACGATTTCTTATAATCTGAAGCTTAGAAGCTTTTCCCGGAAGCATGGCATCAATGACTTCATCACCGTAGTGACTCGACATCGTATCTCAGCCTTAAGATGGTCCGGATTTGCCTAAACCATCAGCCTACATACTTGGACCTGGACAACCGTCGCCAGGCTCACCTAGCCTTCTCCGTCCCTCCATCGCAATTATAAGAAGTACGGGAATATTAACCCGTTTCCCATCGACTACGCCTTTCGGCCTCGCCTTAGGGGTCGACTTACCCTGCCCCGATTAACGTTGGACAGGAACCCTTGATCTTCCGGCGAGGGAGTTTTTCACTCCCTTTATCGTTACTCATGTCAGCATTCGCACTTCTGATACCTCCAGCAAGCTTTACAACTCACCTTCAACGGCTTACAGAACGCTCCCCTACCCAATATGCAAAAGCACATTGCCGCAGCTTCGGTGTATAGCTTAGCCCCGTTAAATCTTCCGCGCAGGCCGACTCGACCAGTGAGCTATTACGCTTTCTTTAAATGATGGCTGCTTCTAAGCCAACATCCTGGCTGTCTGAGCCTTCCCACATCGTTTCCCACTTAGCTATAACTTTGGGACCTTAGCTGGCGGTCTGGGTTGTTTCCCTCTTCACGACGGACGTTAGCACCCGCCGTGTGTCTCCCGGATAGTACTTACTGGTATTCGGAGTTTGCAAAGGGTTGGTAAGTCGGGATGACCCCCTAGCCTTAACAGTGCTCTACCCCCAGTAGTATTCGTCCGAGGCGCTACCTAAATAGCTTTCGGGGAGAACCAGCTATCTCCGAGTTTGATTGGCCTTTCACCCCTAGCCACAAGTCATCCGCTAATTTTTCAACATTAGTCGGTTCGGTCCTCCAGTAAGTGTTACCTCACCTTCAACCTGCCCATGGCTAGATCACTCGGTTTCGGGTCTAATCCTAGCAACTATGACGCCCAGTTAAGACTCGGTTTCCCTACGGCTCCCCTAAACGGTTAACCTTGCTACTAAAATTAAGTCGCTGACCCATTATACAAAGGTACGCAGTCACCCAACAAGTGGGCTCCTACTGCTTGTACGTACACGGTTTCAGGTTCTATTTCACTCCCCTCACAGGGGTTCTTTTCGCCTTTCCCTCACGGTACTGGTTCACTATCGGTCAGTCAGGAGTATTTAGCCTTGGAGGATGGTCCCCCCATATTCAGACAAGATAACACGTGTCCCGTCCTACTCGTTTTCACTGATAAGATGTTGTCGGTTACGGGGCTATCACCCTGTATCGCGGCACTTTCCAGAACCTTCACCTAACATCAAACTAGCTTAAGGGCTAATCCGGTTTCGCTCGCCGCTACTACCGGAATCTCGGTTGATTTCTCTTCCTCGGGGTACTTAGATGTTTCAGTTCCCCCGGTTCGCCTCGTGCTGCTATGTATTCACAACACGATACGTGCTTATGCACGTGGGTTTCCCCATTCGGAAATCCCAGAGTCACAGGTTTTTACTACCTTCTCTGGGCTTATCGCAAGTTAATACGTCCTTCATCGCCTCTGACTGCCAAGGCATCCACCGTGTACGCTTAGTCACTTAACCATACAACCCCAAGAGGTTTCGTATGTTCAAACAACCAAGGTTTATGTCTCTGATAAGGAGACGTTGGTTTTTCGCCGGACTCGATACAAGACACTTGAATGTGTATTGTTTTGAGAACTCGTTTTCATCTTTCGATGAAAACTATAAATCAATCTATTCGATTGAATTTACTAGTCAGCTTTCCAGATTGTTAAAGAGCATTGTGTTTATCGTTAGATAACCACTTTTTAAAAACACTCAAGAGAATGCGTTTAAAGAGTGGTGGAGCTATGCGGGATCGAACCGCAGACCTCCTGCGTGCAAGGCAGGCGCTCTCCCAGCTGAGCTATAACCCCAACGATATAAAAGACTTAAAACCGCCACTTTCATCTGAGAGAAAGTGGTGGGTCTGAGTGGACTTGAACCACCGACCTCACCCTTATCAGGGGTGCGCTCTAACCACCTGAGCTACAGACCCAAGTCTTTTTGCGTTCTTTACTATTAACCAAGCAATCTGTGTGGACACTGCATTCAACAGTAAGTCTTTAGGTAAGGAGGTGATCCAGCCCCAGGTTCCCCTAGGGCTACCTTGTTACGACTTCACCCCAGTCATGAACCACACCGTGGTAAACGCCCTCCCGAAGGTTAAGCTATCTACTTCTGGTGCAGCCCACTCCCATGGTGTGACGGGCGGTGTGTACAAGGCCCGGGAACGTATTCACCGTGACATTCTGATCCACGATTACTAGCGATTCCGACTTCATGGAGTCGAGTTGCAGACTCCAATCCGGACTACGACGTACTTTCTGGGATTCGCTCACTCTCGCGAGTTGGCAGCCCTCTGTATACGCCATTGTAGCACGTGTGTAGCCCTACTCGTAAGGGCCATGATGACTTGACGTCGTCCCCACCTTCCTCCGGTTTATCACCAGCAGTCTCCCTGGAGTTCCCACCCGAAGTGCTGGCAAACAAGGATAAGGGTTGCGCTCGTTGCGGGACTTAACCCAACATTTCACAACACGAGCTGACGACAGCCATGCAGCACCTGTCTCAGAGTTCCCGAAGGCACCAATCCATCTCTGGAAAGTTCTCTGGATGTCAAGAGTAGGTAAGGTTCTTCGCGTTGCATCGAATTAAACCACATGCTCCACCGCTTGTGCGGGCCCCCGTCAATTCATTTGAGTTTTAATCTTGCGACCGTACTCCCCAGGCGGTCTACTTAACGCGTTAGCTCCGAAAGCCACGGCTCAAGGCCACAACCTCCAAGTAGACATCGTTTACGGCGTGGACTACCAGGGTATCTAATCCTGTTTGCTCCCCACGCTTTCGCATCTGAGCGTCAGTCTTTGTCCAGGGGCCGCCTTCGCCACCGGTATTCCTTCAGATCTCTACGCATTTCACCGCTACACCTGAAATTCTACCCCCCTCTACAAGACTCTAGTCTGCCAGTTCAAAATGCTGTTCCGAGGTTGAGCCCCGGGCTTTCACATCTTGCTTAACAGACCGCCTGCATGCGCTTTACGCCCAGTAATTCCGATTAACGCTCGCACCCTCCGTATTACCGCGGCTGCTGGCACGGAGTTAGCTAGTGCTTCTTCTGTAGGTAACGTCAAACAATGCCGCTATTAACGACACTGCCTTCCTCCCTACTGAAAGTACTTTACAACCCGAAGGCCTTCTTCATACACGCGGCATGGCTGCATCAGGGTTTCCCCCATTGTGCAATATTCCCCACTGCTGCCTCCCGTAGGAGTCTGGACCGTGTCTCAGTTCCAGTGTGGCTGATCATCCTCTCAGACCAGCTAGGGATCGTTGCCTTGGTGAGCCATTACCTCACCAACAAGCTAATCCCACCTGGGCTAATCCTGACGCGAGAGGCCCGAAGGTCCCCCTCTTTGCTCCGAAGAGATTATGCGGTATTAGCTATCGTTTCCAATAGTTATCCCCCACATCAGGGCATATTCCCAGGCATTACTCACCCGTCCGCCGCTCGCCGCCCATGATTTCCACCGAAGCTTCTATCATGTCGCTGCCGCTCGACTTGCATGTGTTAGGCCTGCCGCCAGCGTTCAATCTGAGCCATGATCAAACTCTTCAATTAAAGTTTTGTTGGTCTTTCGACCGACTCAATGAATACTGTTAATTCATCATAAATGATGAATGAATTGACTGTGCTGATACCGAAGTATCAAATTGGTCACTAGTATCATTGATAAATCTTTTGACTAATCATTCAACGAGTGCCCACACAGATTGCATGGTCAAATTGTTAAAGAACGTTGACTTTCAATGCTTTAGCGCTTTGCGCTTCAGCAAGTCAGGTGGCGTATAATACGCTTATCTGATATTCAGTCAAGACAAAATTCTCATCTTTTTAATCAGTTGGTTAAAAGTGAAAACCTTCTTTGACCTCGCTCACATTCCAATCAGTGGGAGCGAATAAAAGCCCGTTCTGATGAACGGGCTTTCTAATTGAAGCCTGGCGATGTCCTACTCTCACATGGGGAGGCCCCACACTACCATCGGCGCTATTACGTTTCACTACTGAGTTCGGCATGGGATCAGGTGGGTCCATAATGCTATGGTCACCAAGCAAATTCATTACAATCTTGAAAAGCTGATTCTCAAACACACGTTCAAGTGTTCTTGGAGTCCGTATAAAACCCCTTGGGTGTTGTATGGTTAAGCCTCACGGGCAATTAGTATCGGTTAGCTCAATGCCTCACAGCACTTACACACCCGACCTATCAACGTTGTAGTCTTCAACAACCCTTTAGAGACCTTAAAGGTCTAGGGATGACTCATCTTGAGGCTCGCTTCCCGCTTAGATGCTTTCAGCGGTTATCGATTCCGAACTTAGCTACCGGGCAATGCGTCTGGCGACACAACCCGAACACCAGCGGTTCGTCCACTCCGGTCCTCTCGTACTAGGAGCAGCCCCTCTCAATCATCCAACGCCCACGGCAGATAGGGACCGAACTGTCTCACGACGTTCTAAACCCAGCTCGCGTACCACTTTAAATGGCGAACAGCCATACCCTTGGGACCGACTTCAGCCCCAGGATGTGATGAGCCGACATCGAGGTGCCAAACACCGCCGTCGATATGAACTCTTGGGCGGTATCAGCCTGTTATCCCCGGAGTACCTTTTATCCGTTGAGCGATGGCCCTTCCATTCAGAACCACCGGATCACTATGACCTGCTTTCGCACCTGCTCGAATTGTCATTCTCGCAGTCAAGCGGGCTTATGCCATTGCACTAACCTCACGATGTCCGACCGTGATTAGCCCACCTTCGTGCTCCTCCGTTACTCTTTGGGAGGAGACCGCCCCAGTCAAACTACCCACCAGGCACTGTCCGTAACCCCGATAAGGGGCCCACGTTAGAACATCAAGCATACAAGGGTGGTATTTCAAGGACGACTCCATAACCGCTAGCGCGATTATTTCACAGTCTCCCACCTATCCTACACATGTAGGGTCAATGTTCAGTGCCAAGCTATAGTAAAGGTTCACGGGGTCTTTCCGTCTAGCCGCGGGGACGCAGCATCTTCACTGCGATTTCAATTTCACTGAGTCTCGGGTGGAGACAGCGTACTCATCATTACGCCATTCGTGCAGGTCGGAACTTACCCGACAAGGAATTTCGCTACCTTAGGACCGTTATAGTTACGGCCGCCGTTTACCGGGGCTTCGATCAAGAGCTTCGACCGAAGTCTAACCCCATCAATTAACCTTCCGGCACCGGGCAGGCGTCACACCGTATACGTCATCTTTCGATTTTGCACAGTGCTGTGTTTTTAATAAACAGTTGCAGCCACCTGGTATCTGCGACTCCCGGCAGCTTAGAGAGCAAGTCTCATCACCGCTAGGAGCGTACCTTCTCCCGAAGTTACGGTACCATTTTGCCTAGTTCCTTCACCCGAGTTCTCTCAAGCGCCTTGGTATTCTCTACCTGATCACCTGTGTCGGTTTGGGGTACGATTTCTTATAATCTGAAGCTTAGAAGCTTTTCCCGGAAGCATGGCATCAATGACTTCATCACCGTAGTGACTCGACATCGTATCTCAGCCTTAAGATGGTCCGGATTTGCCTAAACCATCAGCCTACATACTTGGACCTGGACAACCGTCGCCAGGCTCACCTAGCCTTCTCCGTCCCTCCATCGCAATTATAAGAAGTACGGGAATATTAACCCGTTTCCCATCGACTACGCCTTTCGGCCTCGCCTTAGGGGTCGACTTACCCTGCCCCGATTAACGTTGGACAGGAACCCTTGATCTTCCGGCGAGGGAGTTTTTCACTCCCTTTATCGTTACTCATGTCAGCATTCGCACTTCTGATACCTCCAGCAAGCTTTACAACTCACCTTCAACGGCTTACAGAACGCTCCCCTACCCAATATGCAAAAGCACATTGCCGCAGCTTCGGTGTATAGCTTAGCCCCGTTAAATCTTCCGCGCAGGCCGACTCGACCAGTGAGCTATTACGCTTTCTTTAAATGATGGCTGCTTCTAAGCCAACATCCTGGCTGTCTGAGCCTTCCCACATCGTTTCCCACTTAGCTATAACTTTGGGACCTTAGCTGGCGGTCTGGGTTGTTTCCCTCTTCACGACGGACGTTAGCACCCGCCGTGTGTCTCCCGGATAGTACTTACTGGTATTCGGAGTTTGCAAAGGGTTGGTAAGTCGGGATGACCCCCTAGCCTTAACAGTGCTCTACCCCCAGTAGTATTCGTCCGAGGCGCTACCTAAATAGCTTTCGGGGAGAACCAGCTATCTCCGAGTTTGATTGGCCTTTCACCCCTAGCCACAAGTCATCCGCTAATTTTTCAACATTAGTCGGTTCGGTCCTCCAGTAAGTGTTACCTCACCTTCAACCTGCCCATGGCTAGATCACTCGGTTTCGGGTCTAATCCTAGCAACTCATTCGCCCAGTTAAGACTCGGTTTCCCTACGGCTCCCCTAAACGGTTAACCTTGCTACTAAAATTAAGTCGCTGACCCATTATACAAAAGGTACGCAGTCACCCAACAAGTGGGCTCCTACTGCTTGTACGTACACGGTTTCAGGTTCTATTTCACTCCCCTCACAGGGGTTCTTTTCGCCTTTCCCTCACGGTACTGGTTCACTATCGGTCAGTCAGGAGTATTTAGCCTTGGAGGATGGTCCCCCCATATTTAGACAAGATAACACGTGTCCCGTCCTACTCGTTTTCACTGATAATACGTTGTCGGTTACGGGGCTATCACCCTGTATCGCAGAACTTTCCAGAACTTTCACCTAACGCAAAACTAGCTTAAGGGCTAATCCGGTTTCGCTCGCCGCTACTACCGGAATCTCGGTTGATTTCTCTTCCTCGGGGTACTTAGATGTTTCAGTTCCCCCGGTTCGCCTCGTGCTGCTATGTATTCACAACACGATACGTGCTTATGCACGTGGGTTTCCCCATTCGGAAATCCCAGAGTCACCGGTTTTTACTACCTTCTCTGGGCTTATCGCAAGTTAATACGTCCTTCATCGCCTCTGACTGCCAAGGCATCCACCGTGTACGCTTAGTCACTTAACCATACAACCCCAAGAGGTTTCAGTATGTTCAAACAACCAAGGTTTAAGTCTCTGATAAGGAGACGTTGGTTTTTCGCCGGACTCGATACAAGACACTTGAATGTGTATTGTTTTGAGAACTCGTTTTCATCTTTCGATGAAAACTATAAATCAATCTATTGATTGAATTTACTAGTCAGCTTTCCAGATTGTTAAAGAGCATTGTGTTTCTTTCGAACCACTTTCTAACGATTTTCGGCGACAAGAATGCGGACTTAACAAAGAAATTCTTCATTAAATCTGCGAAATCCGTGCAGAAAACTTTTAGAGAGTGGTGGGCGATACCGGGCTCGAACCAGTGACCCCCTCCTTGTAAGGGAGGTGCTCTCCCAACTGAGCTAATCGCCCACTATAGTTACTATTTGTTTTCACTTTAAAAAGTAAAATCAAACTAGCTTTCCTTCGTGGAAAGGAAATGGTGGGTCGTGCAGGATTCGAACCTGCGACCAATTGATTAAAAGTCAACTGCTCTACCAACTGAGCTAACGACCCATTGGCGTCCCGTAGGGGAGTCGAACCCCTGTTACCGCCGTGAAAGGGCGGTGTCCTAGGCCTCTAGACGAACGGGACAATGTTCATACTTAATGTTGTTGGGCAACATTAAGTGGCTCTCTTACATTTTAACCAAGCAATCTGTGTGGACACTGCATTCAACAGTCAGTCTTTAGGTAAGGAGGTGATCCAGCCCCAGGTTCCCCTAGGGCTACCTTGTTACGACTTCACCCCAGTCATGAACCACACCGTGGTAAACGCCCTCCCGAAGGTTAAGCTATCTACTTCTGGTGCAGCCCACTCCCATGGTGTGACGGGCGGTGTGTACAAGGCCCGGGAACGTATTCACCGTGGCATTCTGATCCACGATTACTAGCGATTCCGACTTCATGGAGTCGAGTTGCAGACTCCAATCCGGACTACGACGTACTTTCTGGGATTCGCTCACTCTCGCGAGTTGGCAGCCCTCTGTATACGCCATTGTAGCACGTGTGTAGCCCTACTCGTAAGGGCCATGATGACTTGACGTCGTCCCCACCTTCCTCCGGTTTATCACCGGCAGTCTCCCTGGAGTTCCCACCCGAAGTGCTGGCAAACAAGGATAAGGGTTGCGCTCGTTGCGGGACTTAACCCAACATTTCACAACACGAGCTGACGACAGCCATGCAGCACCTGTCTCAGAGTTCCCGAAGGCACCAAAGCATCTCTGCTAAGTTCTCTGGATGTCAAGAGTAGGTAAGGTTCTTCGCGTTGCATCGAATTAAACCACATGCTCCACCGCTTGTGCGGGCCCCCGTCAATTCATTTGAGTTTTAATCTTGCGACCGTACTCCCCAGGCGGTCTACTTAACGCGTTAGCTCCGAAAGCCACGGCTCAAGGCCACAACCTCCAAGTAGACATCGTTTACGGCGTGGACTACCAGGGTATCTAATCCTGTTTGCTCCCCACGCTTTCGCATCTGAGCGTCAGTCTTTGTCCAGGGGCCGCCTTCGCCACCGGTATTCCTTCAGATCTCTACGCATTTCACCGCTACACCTGAAATTCTACCCCCCTCTACAAGACTCTAGTCTGCCAGTTCAAAATGCTGTTCCGAGGTTGAGCCCCGGGCTTTCACATCTTGCTTAACAGACCGCCTGCATGCGCTTTACGCCCAGTAATTCCGATTAACGCTCGCACCCTCCGTATTACCGCGGCTGCTGGCACGGAGTTAGCTGATGCTTCTTCTGTAGGTAACGTCAAACAATGCCGCTATTAACGACACTGCCTTCCTCCCTACTGAAAGTACTTTACAACCCGAAGGCCTTCTTCATACACGCGGCATGGCTGCATCAGGGTTTCCCCCATTGTGCAATATTCCCCACTGCTGCCTCCCGTAGGAGTCTGGACCGTGTCTCAGTTCCAGTGTGGCTGATCATCCTCTCAGACCAGCTAGGGATCGTTGCCTTGGTGAGCCATTACCTCACCAACAAGCTAATCCCACCTGGGCTAATCCTGACGCGAGAGGCCCGAAGGTCCCCCTCTTTGCTCCGAAGAGATTATGCGGTATTAGCTATCGTTTCCAATAGTTATCCCCCACATCAGGGCATATTCCCAGGCATTACTCACCCGTCCGCCGCTCGCCGCCCTTAACGTTCCCCGAAGGTTCAGTTAAGTCGCTGCCGCTCGACTTGCATGTGTTAGGCCTGCCGCCAGCGTTCAATCTGAGCCATGATCAAACTCTTCAATTAAAGTTTTGTTGGTCTTTCGACCGACTCAATGAATACTGTTAATTCATCATAAATGATGAATGAATTGACTGTGCTGATACCGAAGTATCAAATTGGTCACTAGTATCATTGATAAATCTTTTGACTAATCATTCAACGAGTGCCCACACAGATTGCATGGTCAAATTGTTAAAGAACGTTGACTTTCAATGCCTTAGCGTTTTTCGCTTCAGCAAGTCAGGTGGCGTATAATACGCTCTTCTGATATTCAGTCAAGACAAAATTCTCATCTTTTTAATCACTTGGTTAAAAAATGAAAACCTTCTTTGACCTCGCTCACATTCCAATCAGTGGGAGCGAATAAAAGCCCGTTCTGATGAACGGGCTTTCTTAATTTGAGCCTGGCGATGTCCTACTCTCACATGGGGAGACCCCACACTACCATCGGCGCTATTACGTTTCACTACTGAGTTCGGCATGGGATCAGGTGGGTCCATAACGCTATGGTCGCCAAGCAAATTCGTTACAATCTTGAAAAGCTGATTCTCAAACACACGTTCAAGTGTTCTTGGAGTCCGTATAAAACCCCTTGGGTGTTGTATGGTTAAGCCTCACGGGCAATTAGTATCGGTTAGCTCAATGCCTCACAGCACTTACACACCCGACCTATCAACGTTGTAGTCTTCAACAACCCTTTAGAGACCTTAAAGGTCTAGGGATGACTCATCTTGAGGCTCGCTTCCCGCTTAGATGCTTTCAGCGGTTATCGATTCCGAACTTAGCTACCGGGCAATGCGTCTGGCGACACAACCCGAACACCAGCGGTTCGTCCACTCCGGTCCTCTCGTACTAGGAGCAGCCCCTCTCAATCATCCAACGCCCACGGCAGATAGGGACCGAACTGTCTCACGACGTTCTAAACCCAGCTCGCGTACCACTTTAAATGGCGAACAGCCATACCCTTGGGACCGACTTCAGCCCCAGGATGTGATGAGCCGACATCGAGGTGCCAAACACCGCCGTCGATATGAACTCTTGGGCGGTATCAGCCTGTTATCCCCGGAGTACCTTTTATCCGTTGAGCGATGGCCCTTCCATTCAGAACCACCGGATCACTATGACCTGCTTTTCGCACCTGCTCGAATTGTCATTCTCGCAGTCAAGCGGGCTTATGCCATTGCACTAACCTCACGATGTCCGACCGTGATTAGCCCACCTTCGTGCTCCTCCGTTACTCTTTGGGAGGAGACCGCCCCAGTCAAACTACCCACCAGGCACTGTCCGTAACCCCGATAAGGGGCCAACGTTAGAACATCAAGCATACAAGGGTGGTATTTCAAGGACGACTCCATAACCGCTGGCGCGATTATTTCACAGTCTCCCACCTATCCTACACATGTAGGGTCAATGTTCAGTGCCAAGCTATAGTAAAGGTTCACGGGGTCTTTCCGTCTAGCCGCGGGGACGCAGCATCTTCACTGCGATTTCAATTTCACTGAGTCTCGGGTGGAGACAGCGTACTCATCATTACGCCATTCGTGCAGGTCGGAACTTACCCGACAAGGAATTTCGCTACCTTAGGACCGTTATAGTTACGGCCGCCGTTTACCGGGGCTTCGATCAAGAGCTTCGACCGAAGTCTAACCCCATCAATTAACCTTCCGGCACCGGGCAGGCGTCACACCGTATACGTCATCTTTCGATTTTGCACAGTGCTGTGTTTTTAATAAACAGTTGCAGCCACCTGGTATCTGCGACTCCCGGCAGCTTAGAGAGCAAGTCTCATCACCGCTAGGAGCGTACCTTCTCCCGAAGTTACGGTACCATTTTGCCTAGTTCCTTCACCCGAGTTCTCTCAAGCGCCTTGGTATTCTCTACCTGATCACCTGTGTCGGTTTGGGGTACGATTTCTTATAATCTGAAGCTTAGAAGCTTTTCCCGGAAGCATGGCATCAATGACTTCGTCACCGTAGTGACTCGACATCGTATCTCAGCCTTAAGATGGTCCGGATTTTCCTAAACCATCAGCCTACATACTTGGACCTGGACAACCGTCGCCAGGCTCACCTAGCCTTCTCCGTCCCTCCATCGCAATTATAAGAAGTACGGGAATATTAACCCGTTTCCCATCGACTACGCCTTTCGGCCTCGCCTTAGGGGTCGACTTACCCTGCCCCGATTAACGTTGGACAGGAACCCTTAATCTTCCGGCGAGGGAGTTTTTCACTCCCTTTATCGTTACTCATGTCAGCATTCGCACTTCTGATACCTCCAGCATGCCTTACAGCACACCTTCAACGGCTTACAGAACGCTCCCCTACCCAATATGCGAAGTACATTGCCGCAGCTTCGGTGTATAGCTTAGCCCCGTTAAATCTTCCGCGCAGGCCGACTCGACCAGTGAGCTATTACGCTTTCTTTAAATGATGGCTGCTTCTAAGCCAACATCCTGGCTGTCTGAGCCTTCCCACATCGTTTCCCACTTAGCTATAACTTTGGGACCTTAGCTGGCGGTCTGGGTTGTTTCCTCTTCACGACGGACGTTAGCACCCGCCGTGTGTCTCCCGGATAGTACTTACTGGTATTCGGAGTTTGCAAAGGGTTGGTAAGTCGGGATGACCCCCTAGCCTTAACAGTGCTCTACCCCCAGTAGTATTCGTCCGAGGCGCTACCTAAATAGCTTTCGGGGAGAACCAGCTATCTCCGAGTTTGATTGGCCTTTCACCCCTAGCCACAAGTCATCCGCTAATTTTTCAACATTAGTCGGTTCGGTCCTCCAGTAAGTGTTACCTCACCTTCAACCTGCCCATGGCTAGATCACTCGGTTTCGGGTCTAATCCTAGCAACTCATTCGCCCAGTTAAGACTCGGTTTCCCTACGGCTCCCCTAAACGGTTAACCTTGCTACTAAAATTAAGTCGCTGACCCATTATACAAAGGTACGCAGTCACATAACAAGTATGCTCCTACTGCTTGTACGTACACGGTTTCAGGTTCTATTTCACTCCCCTCACAGGGGTTCTTTTCGCCTTTCCCTCACGGTACTGGTTCACTATCGGTCAGTCAGGAGTATTTAGCCTTGGAGGATGGTCCCCCATATTCAGACAAGATAACACGTGTCCCGTCCTACTCGTTTTCACTGATAATGCGTTGTCGGTTACGGGGCTATCACCCTGTATCGCAGAACTTTCCAGAACTTTCACCTAACGCAAAACTAGCTTAAGGGCTAATCCGGTTTCGCTCGCCGCTACTACCGGAATCTCGGTTGATTTCTCTTCCTCGGGGTACTTAGATGTTTCAGTTCCCCGGTTCGCCTCGTGCTGCTATGTATTCACAACACGATACGTGCTTATGCACGTGGGTTTCCCCATTCGGAAATCCCAGAGTCACTAGTTTTTACTACCTTCTCTGGGCTTATCGCAAGTTAATACGTCCTTCATCGCCTCTGACTGCCAAGGCATCCACCGTGTACGCTTAGTCACTTAACCATACAACCCCAAGAGGTTTCGTATGTTCAAACAACCAAGGTTTATGTCTCTGATAAGGAGACGTTGGTTTTTCGCCGGACTCGATACAAGACACTTGAATGTGTATTGTTTTGAGAACTCGTTTTCATCATCCGATGAAAACTGTAAATCAATCTATTCGATTGAATTTACTAGTCAGCTTTCCAGATTGTTAAAGAGCATAACGCAAAAGCGTTAATCAAGTAACGGATGTCATTAATTAGCACTTTCGCTATTTTTCTAAAACTATTTCACCAAGCAATCTGTGTGGACACTGCATTCAACAGTTCAGTCTTTAGGTAAGGAGGTGATCCAGCCCCAGGTTCCCCTAGGGCTACCTTGTTACGACTTCACCCCAGTCATGAACCACACCGTGGTAAACGCCCTCCCGAAGGTTAAGCTATCTACTTCTGGTGCAGCCCACTCCCATGGTGTGACGGGCGGTGTGTACAAGGCCCGGGAACGTATTCACCGTGACATTCTGATTCACGATTACTAGCGATTCCGACTTCATGGAGTCGAGTTGCAGACTCCAATCCGGACTACGACGTACTTTCTGGGATTCGCTCACTCTCGCGAGTTGGCAGCCCTCTGTATACGCCATTGTAGCACGTGTGTAGCCCTACTCGTAAGGGCCATGATGACTTGACGTCGTCCCCACCTTCCTCCGGTTTATCACCAGCAGTCTCCCTGGAGTTCCCACCCGAAGTGCTGGCAAACAAGGATAAGGGTTGCGCTCGTTGCGGGACTTAACCCAACATTTCACAACACGAGCTGACGACAGCCATGCAGCACCTGTCTCAGAGTTCCCGAAGGCACCAAAGCATCTCTGCTAAGTTCTCTGGATGTCAAGAGTAGGTAAGGTTCTTCGCGTTGCATCGAATTAAACCACATGCTCCACCGCTTGTGCGGGCCCCCGTCAATTCATTTGAGTTTTAATCTTGCGACCGTACTCCCCAGGCGGTCTACTTAACGCGTTAGCTCCGAAAGCCACGGCTCAAGGCCACAACCTCCAAGTAGACATCGTTTACGGCGTGGACTACCAGGGTATCTAATCCTGTTTGCTCCCCACGCTTTCGCATCTGAGCGTCAGTCTTTGTCCAGGGGCCGCCTTCGCCACCAGTATTCCTTCAGATCTCTACGCATTTCACCGCTACACCTGAAATTCTACCCCCCTCTACAAGACTCTAGTCTGCCAGTTCAAAATGCTGTTCCGAGGTTGAGCCCCGGGCTTTCACATCTTGCTTAACAGACCGCCTGCATGCGCTTTACGCCCAGTAATTCCGATTAACGCTCGCACCCTCCGTATTACCGCGGCTGCTGGCACGGAGTTAGCCTGTGCTTCTTCTGTAGGTAACGTCAAACAATGCCGCTATTAACGACACTGCCTTCCTCCCCACTGAAAGTACTTTACAACCCGAAGGCCTTCTTCATACACGCGGCATGGCTGCATCAGGGTTTCCCCCATTGTGCAATATTCCCCACTGCTGCCTCCCGTAGGAGTCTGGACCGTGTCTCAGTTCCAGTGTGGCTGATCATCCTCTCAGACCAGCTAGGGATCGTTGCCTTGGTGAGCCATTACCTCACCAACAAGCTAATCCCACCTGGGCTAATCCTGACGCGAGAGGCCCGAAGGTCCCCTCTTTGCTCCGAAGAGATTATGCGGTATTAGCTATCGTTTCCAATAGTTATCCCCCACATCAGGGCATATTCCCAGGCATTACTCACCCGTCCGCCGCTCGCCGCCCTTAACGTTCCCCGAAGGTTCAGTTAAGTCGCTGCCGCTCGACTTGCATGTGTTAGGCCTGCCGCCAGCGTTCAATCTGAGCCATGATCAAACTCTTCAATTAAAGTTTTGTTGGTCTTTCGACCGACTCAATGAATACTGTTAATTCATCATAAATGATGAATGAATTGACTGTGCTGATACCGAAGTATCAAATTGGTCACTAGTATCATTGATAAATCTTTTTGACTAATCATTCAACGAGTGCCCACACAGATTGCATGGTCAAATTGTTAAAGAACGTTGACTTTCAATGCCTTAGCGCCTTACGCTTCAGCAAGTCAGGTGGCGTATAATACGCTTATCTGATATTCAGTCAAGACAAAATTCTCATCTTTTTAGTCAGTTGGTTAAAAAGTGAAAACCTTCTTTTGACCTCGCTCACATTCCAATCAGTGGGAGCGAATAAAAGCCCGTTCTGATGAACGGGCTTTCTAATTTGAAGCCTGGCGATGTCCTACTCTCACATGGGGAGACCCCACACTACCATCGGCGCTATTACGTTTCACTACTGAGTTCGGCATGGGATCAGGTGGGTCCATAACGCTATGGTCGCCAAGCAAATTCGTTACAATCTTGAAAAGCTGATTCTCAAACACACGTTCAAGTGTTCTTGGAGTCCGTATAAAACCCCTTGGGTGTTGTATGGTTAAGCCTCACGGGCAATTAGTATCGGTTAGCTCAATGCCTCGCAGCACTTACACACCCGACCTATCAACGTTGTAGTCTTCAACAACCCTTTAGAGACCTTAAAGGTCTAGGGATGACTCATCTTGAGGCTCGCTTCCCGCTTAGATGCTTTCAGCGGTTATCGATTCCGAACTTAGCTACCGGGCAATGCGTCTGGCGACACAACCCGAACACCAGCGGTTCGTCCACTCCGGTCCTCTCGTACTAGGAGCAGCCCCTCTCAATCATCCAACGCCCACGGCAGATAGGGACCGAACTGTCTCACGACGTTCTAAACCCAGCTCGCGTACCACTTTAAATGGCGAACAGCCATACCCTTGGGACCGACTTCAGCCCCAGGATGTGATGAGCCGACATCGAGGTGCCAAACACCGCCGTCGATATGAACTCTTGGGCGGTATCAGCCTGTTATCCCCGGAGTACCTTTTATCCGTTGAGCGATGGCCCTTCCATTCAGAACCACCGGATCACTATGACCTGCTTTCGCACCTGCTCCCCGAATTGTCATTCTCGCAGTCAAGCGGGCTTATGCCATTGCACTAACCTCACGATGTCCGACCGTGATTAGCCCACCTTCGTGCTCCTCCGTTACTCTTTGGGAGGAGACCGCCCCAGTCAAACTACCCACCAGGCACTGTCCGTAACCCCGATAAGGGGCCCACGTTAGAACATCAAGCATACAAGGGTGGTATTTCAAGGACGACTCCATAACCGCTAGCGCGATTATTTCACAGTCTCCCACCTATCCTACACATGTAGGGTCAATGTTCAGTGCCAAGCTATAGTAAAGGTTCACGGGGTCTTTCCGTCTAGCCGCGGGGACGCAGCATCTTCACTGCGATTTCAATTTCACTGAGTCTCGGGTGGAGACAGCGTACTCATCATTACGCCATTCGTGCAGGTCGGAACTTACCCGACAAGGAATTTCGCTACCTTAGGACCGTTATAGTTACGGCCGCCGTTTACCGGGGCTTCGATCAAGAGCTTCGACCGAAGTCTAACCCCATCAATTAACCTTCCGGCACCGGGCAGGCGTCACACCGTATACGTCATCTTTCGATTTTGCACAGTGCTGTGTTTTTAATAAACAGTTGCAGCCACCTGGTATCTGCGACTCCCGGCAGCTTAGAGAGCAAGTCTCATCACCGCTAGGAGCGTACCTTCTCCCGAAGTTACGGTACCATTTTGCCTAGTTCCTTCACCCGAGTTCTCTCAAGCGCCTTGGTATTCTCTACCTGATCACCTGTGTCGGTTTGGGGTACGATTCCTTATAATCTGAAGCTTAGAAGCTTTTCCCGGAAGCATGGCATCAATGACTTCATCACCGTAGTGACTCGACATCGTATCTCAGCCTTAAGATGGTCCGGATTTGCCTAAACCATCAGCCTACATACTTGGACCTGGACAACCGTCGCCAGGCTCACCTAGTCTTCTCCGTCCCTCCATCGCAATTATAAGAAGTACGGGAATATTAACCCGTTTCCCATCGACTACGCCTTTCGGCCTCGCCTTAGGGGTCGACTTACCCTGCCCCGATTAACGTTGGACAGGAACCCTTGATCTTCCGGCGAGGGAGTTTTTCACTCCCTTTATCGTTACTCATGTCAGCATTCGCACTTCTGATACCTCCAGCATGCCTTACAGCACACCTTCAACGGCTTACAGAACGCTCCCCTACCCAATAAGTAAAACTTCATTGCCGCAGCTTCGGTGTATAGCTTAGCCCCGTTAAATCTTCCGCGCAGGCCGACTCGACCAGTGAGCTATTACGCTTTCTTTAAATGATGGCTGCTTCTAAGCCAACATCCTGGCTGTCTGAGCCTTCCCACATCGTTTCCCACTTAGCTATAACTTTGGGACCTTAGCTGGCGGTCTGGGTTGTTTCCCTCTTCACGACGGACGTTAGCACCCGCCGTGTGTCTCCCGGATAGTACTTACTGGTATTCGGAGTTTGCAAAGGGTTGGTAAGTCGGGATGACCCCCTAGCCTTAACAGTGCTCTACCCCCAGTAGTATTCGTCCGAGGCGCTACCTAAATAGCTTTCGGGGAGAACCAGCTATCTCCGAGTTTGATTGGCCTTTCACCCCTAGCCACAAGTCATCCGCTAATTTTTCAACATTAGTCGGTTCGGTCCTCCAGTAAGTGTTACCTCACCTTCAACCTGCCCATGGCTAGATCACTCGGTTTCGGGTCTAATCCTAGCAACTATGACGCCCAGTTAAGACTCGGTTTCCCTACGGCTCCCCTAAACGGTTAACCTTGCTACTAAAATTAAGTCGCTGACCCATTATACAAAGGTACGCAGTCACATAACAAGTATGCTCCTACTGCTTGTACGTACACGGTTTCAGGTTCTATTTCACTCCCCTCACAGGGGTTCTTTTCGCCTTTCCCTCACGGTACTGGTTCACTATCGGTCAGTCAGGAGTATTTAGCCTTGGAGGATGGTCCCCCCATATTCAGACAAGATAACACGTGTCCCGTCCTACTCGTTTTCACTGATAATGCGTTGTCGGTTACGGGGCTATCACCCTGTATCGCAGAACTTTCCAGAACTTTCACCTAACGCAAAACTAGCTTAAGGGCTAATCCGGTTTCGCTCGCCGCTACTACCGGAATCTCGGTTGATTTCTCTTCCTCGGGGTACTTAGATGTTTCAGTTCCCCCGGTTCGCCTCGTGCTGCTATGTATTCACAACACGATACGTGCTTATGCACGTGGGTTTCCCCATTCGGAAATCCCAGAGTCACTGGCTTTTACTACCTTCTCTGGGCTTATCGCAAGTTAATACGTCCTTCATCGCCTCTGACTGCCAAGGCATCCACCGTGTACGCTTAGTCACTTAACCATACAACCCCAAGAGGTTTCGTATGTTCAAACAACCAAGGTTTATGTCTCTGATAAGGAGACGTTGGTTTTTCGCCGGACTCGATACAAGACACTTGAATGTGTATTGTTTTGAGAACTCGTTTTCATCTTTCGATGAAAACTATAAATCAATCTATTCGATTGAATTTACTAGTCAGCTTTCCAGATTGTTAAAGAGCATTGTGTTTATCGTTAAATAACCACTTTTTAAAAACACTCATAAGAATGCGCTTAAAGAGTGGCGTCCCGTAGGGGAGTCGAACCCCTGTTACCGCCGTGAAAGGGCGGTGTCCTAGGCCTCTAGACGAACGGGACATTGGTGGAGCTATGCGGGATCGAACCGCAGACCTCCTGCGTGCAAGGCAGGCGCTCTCCCAGCTGAGCTATAACCCCAATGTTTTACTTCAATAAGAAGTGGTGGGCGATACCGGGCTCGAACCAGTGACCCCCTCCTTGTAAGGGAGGTGCTCTCCCAACTGAGCTAATCGCCCACTATAGTTACTATTTGTTTTCACTTTAAAAAGTAAAATCAAACTAGCTTTCCTTCGTGGAAAGGAAATGGTGGGTCGTGCAGGATTCGAACCTGCGACCAATTGATTAAAAGTCAACTGCTCTACCAACTGAGCTAACGACCCATTGGCGTCCCGTAGGGGAGTCGAACCCCTGTTACCGCCGTGAAAGGGCGGTGTCCTAGGCCTCTAGACGAACGGGACAATGTTCATACTTAATGTTGTTGGGCAACATTAAATGGCTCTCTTACATTTTAACCAAGCAATCTGTGTGGACACTGCATTCAACAGTAAGTCTTTAGGTAAGGAGGTGATCCAGCCCCAGGTTCCCCTAGGGCTACCTTGTTACGACTTCACCCCAGTCATGAACCACACCGTGGTAAACGCCCTCCCGAAGGTTAAGCTATCTACTTCTGGTGCAGCCCACTCCCATGGTGTGACGGGCGGTGTGTACAAGGCCCGGGAACGTATTCACCGTGGCATTCTGATCCACGATTACTAGCGATTCCGACTTCATGGAGTCGAGTTGCAGACTCCAATCCGGACTACGACGTACTTTCTGGGATTCGCTCACTCGCGAGTTGGCAGCCCTCTGTATACGCCATTGTAGCACGTGTGTAGCCCTACTCGTAAGGGCCATGATGACTTGACGTCGTCCCCACCTTCCTCCGGTTTATCACCAGCAGTCTCCCTGGAGTTCCCCCGAAGTGCTGGCAAACAAGGATAAGGGTTGCGCTCGTTGCGGGACTTAACCCAACATTTCACAACACGAGCTGACGACAGCCATGCAGCACCTGTCTCAGAGTTCCCGAAGGCACCAATCCATCTCTGGAAAGTTCTCTGGATGTCAAGAGTAGGTAAGGTTCTTCGCGTTGCATCGAATTAAACCACATGCTCCACCGCTTGTGCGGGCCCCCGTCAATTCATTTGAGTTTTAATCTTGCGACCGTACTCCCCAGGCGGTCTACTTAACGCGTTAGCTCCGAAAGCCACGGCTCAAGGCCACAACCTCCAAGTAGACATCGTTTACGGCGTGGACTACCAGGGTATCTAATCCTGTTTGCTCCCCACGCTTTCGCATCTGAGCGTCAGTCTTTGTCCAGGGGGCCGCCTTCGCCACCGGTATTCCTTCAGATCTCTACGCATTTCACCGCTACACCTGAAATTCTACCCCCCTCTACAAGACTCTAGTCTGCCAGTTCAAAATGCTGTTCCGAGGTTGAGCCCCGGGCTTTCACATCTTGCTTAACAGACCGCCTGCATGCGCTTTACGCCCAGTAATTCCGATTAACGCTCGCACCCTCCGTATTACCGCGGCTGCTGGCACGGAGTTAGCCGGTGCTTCTTCTGTAGGTAACGTCAAACAATGCCGCTATTAACGACACTGCCTTCCTCCCCACTGAAAGTACTTTACAACCCGAAGGCCTTCTTCATACACGCGGCATGGCTGCATCAGGGTTTCCCCCATTGTGCAATATTCCCCACTGCTGCCTCCCGTAGGAGTCTGGACCGTGTCTCAGTTCCAGTGTGGCTGATCATCCTCTCAGACCAGCTAGGGATCGTTGCCTTGGTGAGCCATTACCTCACCAACAAGCTAATCCCACCTGGGCTAATCCTGACGCGAGAGGCCCGAAGGTCCCCCTCTTTGCTCCGAAGAGATTATGCGGTATTAGCTATCGTTTCCAATAGTTATCCCCCACATCAGGGCATATTCCCAGGCATTACTCACCCGTCCGCCGCTCGCCGCCCTTAACGTTCCCCGAAGGTTCAGTTAAGTCGCTGCCGCTCGACTTGCATGTGTTAGGCCTGCCGCCAGCGTTCAATCTGAGCCATGATCAAACTCTTCAATTAAAGTTTTGTTGGTCTTTCGACCTACTCAATGAATACTGTTAATTCATCATAAATAATGAATGAATTGACTGTGCTGATACCGAAGTATCAAATTGGTCACTAGTATCATTGATAAATCTTTTTGACTAATCATTCAACGAGTGCCCACACAGATTGCATGGTCAAATTTTTAAAGAACGTTGACTACTCAACACTTCGTGTTGGTTAGGGCTGCGTATTCTACTCAACCTTTAACTATAGTCAAGAATAATTTTTAACTTTAAAACTTATTCTTGACTACCTTTGGCTATCCCAAAGATTTAATCACGAGGCGAAATTGTCATTTCGAAAACTTTGAACTCGATCATTTGTTTGTTCGCGTCCCGTTTCGATGGAGCGGCATTATAGAGACTTCGATCACTCTGACAAGTGTTTTTTTAAAAAAAGAATGTATTTGATTGTTATTTCATCTAATGTGATTAATATGCTTGTAATTACAACATTTGCTCCACTGGTTGTTCACCCGCTAGTAATTACAACTCAATGAAAGTAATATCATTGTGAGTTCGATGTTAAAAGAAACAATAACGCATTCTCCTTCCATTTGACGATGTAGCTTAATTAAATATGAAATCAAATAACCAAACCATAATAACCGCTGTAGCCATTGCTATTATCGGTGCCTTAATCTTTAGCTTTATTCATATCCCATCCTCTATTAGCTTTGCTTTAGGTGCTGTACTGACTGGATTAGCACTTAACTTTATGCAAACGGATAAAACACCTTCAATGACAGAAACAGAAACCTCTCAAAGCAGCAAAACACTTTATGTCGGCAACCTTCCTTATCGTGCTAATGAGACAGACGTTAAAAACTTATTTGCTGAACACGGTGATGTTTTCGCTGTACGCCTAAT
The DNA here is from genome assembly GCF_030685535.1 of Photobacterium leiognathi. NCBI lineage: Bacteria > Pseudomonadati > Pseudomonadota > Gammaproteobacteria > Vibrionales > Vibrionaceae > Photobacterium > Photobacterium leiognathi. Next base: position 3,098,156 of record NZ_CP131601.1, read on the forward strand.
GAAAGATAAGCGTACAGGTAAACGTAGAGGGTTTGGCTTTGTGGTAATGAGTAGCACAGATGCTGACGGCGCAATCGAGCAATTAAACAATAAAGAGTATGGACAGCGTACACTGAAAGTACGTGAAGCTAATGAACCTAAGAATACGGATACTGTAGAGACTGAATAGTCCCAAGGTGCATTGCTTTTAAACTCTTATTTAGCGCCGTTACACTTTGTGTAGCGGCGCTGCTGTATGTAGCGTTCTCAATCTGTGTATTTCTGCACTTCCCTTCTTCATCCGTAAGCTCTAGTAATGAAGCTACACGGTTGGCAATAGCCTTGCCTGAATCCACAATATAGACATCATTATTTAAAACAGCTTTTATCTCATCTTTAATAAGTGGGAAATGAGTGCAACCTAAAATGATACTATCTACTTGCTGCTGCCATGGCGCTAATATGCCACTTAACTCGTCCAGTGAAATTGCTTCACCACGTAGTTTTTGCTCAGCCATTTCCACCAAACGCGTAGAGCCGATCATTTTTACTTCACAATCGCTAGCAAATTGGGAGATTAACTGCTGTGTATAGCTGCGCTTAACGGTAGCTGGAGTTGCCAATAAACCAATCACTTTGGTTTGACTTAACTTGGCGGCAGGTTTTATGGCTGGAACTACGCCAACGACAGGGACGGTAAGGTGTTTGCGCAAGGTTGGAAGAACAATGGTACTTGCCGTATTACAAGCTATCACCACTAAATCAGCCTGATACTGCTCTACTAACGTCGAGACAATATAGTTGGTTCGCTCAATTAAAACGTCATCAGGTAATTCGCCATACGGAAACGCCGCATTATCAAATGCGTAAATATATTGTACTTGTGGTAAAAGATCGTAGATTTCTTTATAAACAGATAAACCACCTACACCAGAATCAAAAATAACAATCTTTTTCACACGTACCATACCTAATGAATATTACTCCCTATCATGATACTGCTAACTCTAGTCAGCGCAAACTGTCCTGTCACTTAACTGATAGCGCTGATAATAAAATCGTTCGGTTTTATCTATTCCCTGCCATTCAACCTCAAGTGGCTTGTGAAAATAAGGAGCGTTAATCACTAAGGTATGAAACTCGCCATTCTCACCACACGGATCAATATAAGTAGGCAACTCTTCAAGTAAAGCTTTATTAAACCATTTACCACAATACTGAGCCTCACACTGACTAGTATCAACAGTTACTAACTTGGTTTTAATACCTATTGTGATCATCTCAATAGCTAACTTATGGCTAGGCTCTCCCATTAACGGGAAAATACATTGCCACCCTTCTGGCTCTATATATTGCTTTCGATAATCCGCAATACCGTTACAGAAAATATCACCAAAGGCGACAGCCTGAATATTTAATCCACTGGCTTTTAGTCCATTAATAACCGTTTGTTGATATACCTCATTGGGAGGAAATACTTGTGGTAGCTCAATTAAGATCAAAGGTAAGCCAATAAGCCTAGCTTGCTCTTTTAATACTTCAAGAGGGGTAGCTTGAAAAGGAACTTCATCACCGACGTAAGTTGTATAGAGTCCGACTACGTTATAATGAGGGTCATTAAGTAAGCGCCATAAAGTTAATGCCGCATCTTTGCCTGACGACCAACTGATAATTACGTTTATTTTTTTCATCATAGTAAAAAGGCCACTATTGGAGCGGCCTTTGTCTTAAATATTCACAGATTAAAATTGGTAATTGATGCTCGTATAGTAAGTACGTCCTGGCATTTCATAACCACCAGCCGTCTCATACTGCTCATCCAGTAAGTTCGCAACACGACCTTTCAGTGCTAACTTCGGCTGTAACCAATAAGTCAAAGCAAGATCCCATGTGTCATAAGCAGGTAATTCACCTGTTGGACCATACTGATCAGGACGTTTACCGTGGTATTGGTAAGTAAGCGCACTATCAAGATCGCCAAAGCTTGCAGTTCCAACCCACTTAAATGAGAACTTCTCACGGCGATCTAAACGTTCACCTTTACTGTTACGCGGATCTTTAAAGTCAAAGTTTAGCTGATGAGATAAAAAGCCTGTATCAAAGTCGGCTTCCACCTCAATACCTTTGATCTTGCTCTTTCCTGATTCGTTATAGTACTTCCAAGACGTATTATTAAAGCCAATCAGATTATCAATTTCCATACGGTAACCTGTTACCGCTAAATCAATCAGACTGTAATTCGCTACAACGGCAATTTCAGCATTTTTAGACTTTTCAGGGCTTAATGTTTCTGTACCGTAAGATGGCGAATATAGCTGGTATAAGTTCGGTGCTTTAAAAGCTGTGCCATACGAGGTACGTAATTGTACTTCATCCGTGATATACCAACCACCAGCTACGTTATAAGTAAACTGTGAGCCGTATTGCTGGTTATCATCTAAACGCATGCTTGATTCTAATGAGAAGTCGTTAACGTTCACTAAACCAATACCGTAGACACCTGTATTATTACGGCTAAATGCATCCGTCGATAACTTGTCTTTCCAAGACTCTTTACGCCAATCAACCCCACCCACTAATTGTAGGTTTTCGTTAACCGTATAATGGTTATTCCACTGTAGGTTACGTTGAGTGAATTTCTCATCCTGGCTCGCTACAACAGGTAACGTTGTCGCTGCTTTGTTGTAATCGTAATTCGTTTGATGTTGGTAATCGGCAATAATCTTCGATTGATATCGACCTAAATCGAGATCTAGCCCTGCGCTATAGTCAAATAACTCAGGCTCAGATTGCATGTACTGGTGTACTGGCTCACCAGTGAAGAAGTCAACATATGAGCTGTCGTATTGATATTGGTTTTTATACCAACGCGCTGAGATAAAACCTTTCAGTGTGTCGCTAAAACGCTGATGGTAAGCGATCATCGCATTACGACTAGAAAAGCCATGTTTATCACCATCATTAATACCAGGTTGCGGTTTAACGTTATAGCCTTCATCGTCTTCATAGCCTGCTGCTAATTGTAATAAACCATTCTCACCGACTTTGTATGCCCCCGATGCACTTGCTTCTTGGTAATTATGACTGCCAATACCGACATTTAATTTGGTTTTTGAAGGCGCATCTACGTCAGCCAGCGTAATAATATTGATCACACCACCAATGGCTTCTGAACCATAAAGTGCAGCACGTGCACCACGGGTAAATTCAATACGCTCAACTTGCGTCAGCGGAATTTGGTTAAAATCCACCGCTCCTTTTGCCGCGCGTGCCATACGAATACCATCGACCAGTACCAATACTTGATCAGAGTTAGTACCACGTACCATGATGCTGACCAGTTGTCCTCGACCGCCATTTTGAGTCACTTGCACACCCGGTAATAAGCTGATCACTTCGGTGAGTGTTTTGGCTTGTACTTTATCAATGTCTTGACGGGTAACAACATTAAAAGGGGCAAGAACAGAAGTAACAGGTTGTTCAAAACGATTAGCCGTAACGACCATGACATCGTCAGCTTGGGTTTTATCGTCTGCTGCAATGGAAGAAAAAGATGGGAAATACACCGACGTCACCGCCAGTGCCAAAAGTGTTTTTTTCATTTTAGAATCCTAAGTCGCGTTTATAACAAAGCAAAGGTGCTTTACCGCTGGTTGGTATTCGGACTTAAGAGCATGACCTATAAGGTCGCCTAGGCATCAACTTCCCATCTCAACTACACTTGGATCAACATCCTATATTGATCATGCAGTTAAAACAGTGTTTGGAGGACATCCATGTGCGTTCGTTCTCTATTACCGCTGCGCGTCAGTTACGGATTTTCACCGTATTCCCGTACCATCCTGGTTAACCAGCGCAGCGCAAATGCTAGTGATGTAAGCGTTTTATGTCTAGCTTTCTTTGCTATTAGTTATAAATAAAAATTGCCTGATGAAAACTTTTTATTGGCGTAACACTGGACATCACGGGGCAATACAATAAAATCTGCGCTCTTATTTTGAGCAGTCGAGGCATACACTATGACATCTACCATCCTTAACACCGCTGATTACCAGCAACAGTTGGATGAAAAGGCAGAGCGTATTCAAAACATTTTCGCTGATTTTGATACCCCTGAACTCGAGGTGTTTGCCTCCCCTGCAGAGCATTACCGTATGCGTGCAGAATTCCGTGTTTGGCATGAGGGTGAAGATCTTTTCTACATCATGTTCAACCAAGAAACACGTGAAAAATACCGTGTGGATCAATTCCCTGCAGCAAGTCGTTTGATCAATGACTTAATGCCAATGTTGGTGGATGCAATCAAACCCATCAAAGCGCTACGTCACAAGTTATTCCAAGTCGATTTCCTATCTACTTTAAGCGGTGAGATCTTGGTGTCGATGCTATACCACCGTCAACTAGATGATGAATGGACAGCAGAAGCGAAACAACTAAAGCAACGCTTAAACGATGAAGGCTTTAAGCTGAACATCATTGGTCGTGCACGTAAGATGAAAATCGTACTTGATCAAGACTACGTTATTGAGCAGTTAAAAGTTAACGATCGCACATTAACTTACAAGCAAGTAGAGAACAGCTTTACCCAACCTAACGGTGAAGTGGCTCAGAAGATGCTTGAATGGGCGGTAGACTGTACTCAAGACAGCGAAGGCGATCTGTTAGAGCTTTACTGTGGTAACGGTAACTTCTCTCTCGCTCTTGCGCAAAACTTCGAACGTGTTCTAGCTACTGAACTGGCAAAGCCATCGGTTGATTCCGCGCAATACAACATTGCCGTAAACAACATTGATAACGTACAAATCATTCGTATGTCAGCAGAAGATTTTACTGATGCAATGGAAGGTAAGCGTGAATTCCGCCGTTTGAAAGATCGAAATGTGGATCTTCAGAGCTACAACTGCAACACGATCTTTGTTGATCCACCGCGATCTGGCATGGATGAGGGTACATGCCGTATGGTGCAAGGTTATGATCGCATCATGTACATCTCGTGTAACCCTGAAACTTTAAAAGAAAACTTAGATATTCTTGGTGAAACACACCGAATTACACGTTTTGCCCTGTTTGATCAGTTCCCGTATACCCACCACATGGAAGCGGGTGTATTGCTAGAGCGTAAATAATTCGCTTCTTGCAGAGAATAAAAAAAGGCGCTTAATGCGCCTTTTTTCTTACGTACTTTTTATCGTACTGAAGATTATTTTGCTTCCACTTCTGGCTTAGCTTTTTTATTCATGATGCCCATTTTGTAACTAACCCAAAATAGTAATGCTAGCGCAATCATCAATGGTAGGAAGTTAGAGCCCATCTCCGGCATTGCTGCACGTAAGAAAGCAGAGTAACCAAATGCACCCACAAAGAAACACGCAGTCGCAATCGCTGGCGTGCCTTCCGTCATCGGCTTACGTAAGTATTCTTGGTATAAACAGTAAACGGCTAACACAAAAGCAAGCACTGGGAAGATAGAAAACGCCACGCTGCTTGATGTTAGTACTGACCATGTTGCGTAACCGCACACACCAGCAAGTAATGATAGAACTAAAGTTTTACGCTCTGATTTAACTTGTTGCTTGTCCATATCCTTCACCACAAAATCGAAATAAGGTTATAGTTTTTGCCTGAGCTCACGACGCTCACGCTCTTTTCGGTACCAGTAAGCACCCTTTGCAATCATTCTTAATTGCATGATCAATCTTTCAGCATGCTCAGCACGAGCATGACTATCGAGATCTAACGCTTCTGCCCCTGAGCTAAAGACGAGTGTTACTGACGCCTCTGCTTGGGTATACGCTTCTTCATACGTTACCCCAGTTTTGGCCTCAAGATACTCGGTTAGTTCAGCGACAAAATGTTGTATTTCACGAGCCACTGCGGCGCGAAATGCTGTCGATGTCCCGGAACGTTCACGTAATAGTAGACGAAAGACGTTAGGGCTACTTTCGATAAACTCCATAAACGTCTCAACAGAGGTACGGATCACACTACCTTCTGTTGCAATACGCTGGCGAGCTTGTCGCATTAACTGGCGAAGGATCAAACCACCTTCATCCACCATTGTTAAGCCTAACTCATCCATGTCTTTAAAATGACGATAAAACGACGTAGGGGCAATCCCAGCTTCACGAGCCACTTCTCGTAAACTTAAATTAGAAAAACTTCTATCGGCACTTAGCTGACTAAACGCAGCATCAATCAGTGAACGACGTGTTTTTTCTTTCTGTTGAGCCCTGATCCCCATGGACATCTGATTCTCTATTATTTTCTTACCATCATACGCTGAATAACGATAAACAGCGTTAGAAAAGCCATATAGTACTGACTCACAGCCCATCACGCAAAGCTAGATTAACATCATTTAATCATCGACTTCACAATCTATCACGATAAAACTTGGTACCAACATGGGCATTTATAACGTTCAACAAGCAATAGAGCGTGATCCCTCACTAGCTCTGACTATCTATTGATTCTCCTATTGATTACAAATCGTTACACTTACGATGCAAAAATGTTACCGACCAAATAGGAATAATACGATGACGGATACGCAGTACAGTAATAACGGTCATTTCGATGTGATTATTATTGGTAGTGGCCCTGGTGGTGAAGGGGCAGCAATGGGCTTAACCAAAGCAGGTTTTAACGTCGCTATCATTGAACGCGAAGACAATGTTGGTGGCGGCTGTACTCACTGGGGCACCATCCCATCAAAAGCGCTGCGTCATGCAGTCAGTCGTATTATTGAATTTAACCAAAACCCACTGTACTGCAAAAACAACTCCACGCTGCATAGTACTTTTAGCCAAATTCTGGGGCATGCTGAAGTAGTAGTGAATAAGCAAACTCGTATGCGTCAGGGATTTTATGATCGCAACCAGTGTCAGATCATTCATGGCGAAGCCCGCTTTATTGCTAGCCATGAAGTGGCAGTGACCACGACCGACGGTAGTCTAGAGCATTACAGTGCAGACAAATTCATCATCGCCACAGGATCTCGTCCATACCATCCTGAAGGCGTTGATTTCGATCATTCACGTATCTACGACAGCGATTCCATCTTACGTCTAGAGCACGATCCTCGTCATATTATTATCTATGGTGCAGGGGTGATTGGCTGTGAATATGCATCTATCTTCCGAGGATTGGGAGTAAAAGTTGATTTAATTAACACCCGCCAACGTCTGCTAGAATTTCTTGATAATGAAATCTCCGACTCGTTGTCTTATCACTTGTGGAACAATGGCGCGATGATCCGCAATGATGAGATTTTCGAGCATATTGAAGGTACCGATGACGGTGTGATCTTACATTTTCAATCCGGTAAGAAGATGCGTGCTGATTGCTTGCTCTACGCGAACGGTCGCACAGGTAATACCGATAAACTCGGCTTAGAGCATGTTGGTCTAACACCTGACTCTCGTGGGCAGTTAAACGTCAATCGCAGTTATCAAACAGAGGTCGATCATATTTATGCGGTGGGTGATGTGATTGGTTACCCAAGCCTTGCAAGTGCAGCTTATGATCAAGGTCGATTTGTTGCTCAAGCGATCAGTACAGGACAAGCACAAGGTCAGTTGATTGATCATATCCCAACAGGTATTTATACCATTCCAGAGATCAGCTCTGTGGGTAAAACCGAGCAGCAATTAACCGCAGAGAAAATTCCATATGAAGTAGGGCGCTCTCAGTTTAAGCATCTTGCCCGTGCGCAAATTGCTGGGACCGAAGTGGGAAGCTTAAAGATTTTATTTCACCGAGAAACCAAAGAGATCTTAGGTATTCACTGTTTTGGTGAACGTGCCGCAGAAATCATTCATATCGGACAAGCAATCATGGAGCAAAAAGGCGAAGGTAATACTATTGATTACTTCGTCAATACTACTTTTAACTATCCAACCATGGCGGAAGCCTACCGTGTTGCAGCTCTTAACGGCTTAAACCGTTTATTTTAATCTCGGCGAGTGAATAGCAGATAATAAAAAACGGAGCGATGTCGCTCCGTTTTGGTTTGCTTTAATCGGCATTCATCATGCGATCATCAGGCTCTAAGATCTCAGCCCATGGTAAGCCTTCATCACCTAAGGTAATAAAGTTTGGGTTCTCTAGCGTATTACGCTCGTTGTAAGACAGTGGGGTTAAATGAGTATTAAGAATACGACCACCAGCTTCTTCAACAATACATTGCGTTGCTGCGGTATCCCACTCTCCTGTTGGCCCTAAGCGTAGGTAACAATCCACTGCCCCTTCTGCCACCAAGCAAGATTTCAAAGCAGCAGAGCCTAATGGTACGAGCTCGTAGTTATAGCTAGGATCTAAACGTGAGGTAATTGAGCTAATATCTTGCCGACGACTGATCGCCACCACGATAGATTTGGTATTTTCTTCATGATGGTGTGTTGCCAGTTTTACAGTCTCGCCTTCTGCCGTGATCTTATACGCGCCTTTATCAGCATAAGCGTAATACGACACACCAGAAACAGGTGCATACACCACGCCCATCACCGGACGATTATCTTCCACTAAGGCAATGATTGTCGCAAAGTCACCACTACCAGCAATGAACTCTTGGGTGCCATCTAGCGGATCAACTAACCAGTAACGTTTCCATTGACTACGTTCCGCTAAAGGGACCTCTGCGTCTTCTTCAGATAACACAGGAATATCTGGCGTTAACTCTGTTAAGCGCTTCATTACTAATTTATGCGCTGCAATATCAGCACTGGTTACTGGCGTATTATCGTCTTTGATCTGTTTTTCAAACTGACCACGCTGGTAGATATCTAAAATGATCTGTCCTGATGCACGAGCTATATCAATCACATCAGGCAGTAAATGAGAATACGCCATACCTTACTCCTCTAGAGCTAATTGCTTTAACGCTAAAAACAATGCGGTAATGCTGCGAGCTTCGGCAAAATCAACATGGGTTAATAACTCTTCCGCTTGAGCTAATGGCCAACGAACAATGTCTAACGGCTCAGGCTCATCACCTTCCAGTTTTTCTGGATACAGATCTTGCGCTAAAAATAATGTCATACGGCTAGAGAAATACGATGGTGCCAATACCACTTCTTTTAATGGCTGAAGCTTGTTCGCACCAAAACCGATCTCTTCTTTCAATTCGCGATTTGCAGCTTCAATCGGTGTTTCACCTTGATCAATTAACCCCTTAGGAAAACCAAGCTCATAACGCTCAGTACCTGCCGAGTACTCACGGATCAACAATAAATCACCTTGTGCAGTGACGGGAACAATAAGCACCGCATTACGACCACTTGGCTTCATTCTTTCGTAAGTGCGCTCAACCCCATTTGAAAACCGTAAATCCAACGATTCGATTTTAAAAAGTCGAGATTGCGCTACAACCTCAGCAGATAAGATCTGAGGTTTCTCTTTACTTGTCGCCATCTTAAAGCCCTATTTCAGTTATCGCGAATAAGAATATTGTTTTATCTCTAAGCTTCATTAAAAGCTAAACGTCGCCATAAATAAAGAGGCAGCCTAGATAGACTGCCTCTTACTGTGAACTTTGTGATTAATAACCACTACATAATGTACATCAATGCGATGTTATGATCACAGACGACCAGAGTAATTGATCTTGTATTGCCCTTTTGAGTCAGGCTCACCTAACCACTTTAATTGCTGAGATAATTGCTCAGGAAACGTAGCTCCCGGCTTAAACCAGCCTGATAAAGTATAGCTGTTATTCTTAGCAAGGCGAGCTTGCCAATCACTGCTAACATCTTCAGAAGACTGCGCTGCTTTCGCTGCAATTGCACCTTCCTGGCAGCTTAGATCTGCAAATACAGGTCCAGGATTGATATTGCCCATTGGTGATGATGCGATACCTTCTACCCATGCCAATGTCGCATTTAACGTTTTACAATACGGTGCAGCATAAACATAGTCACGCACGGTTAGGTCTAAGTTCCCCGTCAATGTTAAAGGTACTGGCACTTTGGCATATTGCATGGCATTCGCTGCAGGCACTGACACCAACAACTTTTTCGCAAAAGGACCAGCCATACTGTAGCCCACAGTACCGCTACCTTGTAATTGCATATCACTGCCTTGACCAAAGCTTACATCAAAAGCTGCTTTGCCCGTAAACAGGCTACCTACAGACATACCCCATGACACTTGACCTAAGTTTTTATTCTGCCAAACCAAACGGCTTGCCGAGCCTTGCCACAAAGTACCTTTAATGCCCGTTAGTGATAAGCCAGAAACTTTCGGGGCTTGTTGCCACGCCCAGTTTGCAGGTACATGCGCAATCGCACTGGTAATAAATACCAAGCCAAATGTTGTACCAATAGCGAGTTTAAATTTCACTCTTAACCTCGTCCTAACTGTAAGCGATTCACTTCAACCATACCGTTTTGATCGGCTTTTGAAATATCGATAAATTGGGTTTCAATACCAAAGTTATCTTGCAGGTAAGACAACCAATTCAATAGCGCATTAAACGGCACTGGTTTCACCCACACTTGAATCGCATCATTACGTGGTTGCATGCGGATTAATTCAATCTTAAAGCGTCCAGTGGTTTCATTTACGACCTGGTTCAAACCTTTACTGCTTACTTTAACCGAACCACCAGCACGCTTAAATGCACTGATCTTGTTCGCCTTGTCTTCGACCCATGATAATAACTGGCGTTCATTTTGAATACGATTCTGCGCCGACTCAGTTCGCTGATTTAGGGGTTGCCATAACCCCCAATATAAAGTCGCGATCAGTAGTGCTCCACCTGCTCCCAATACAAGAAATTGCTCTCGCTGGCTAAGTGCTTTCCACCATGACTTGATTTCTGCCATTATGCTTTCCTCCTTAGCACGACAGCGCCACTAACTAAGCCCTCTTCTTTACTTAATTGTCCTTGTTCGACATTAAAGTTTTTCGTTAATACACTGCGTAATTTCTCAAAATCTTGGAAATCGGAAGCAGTTGCCTGCAAGCGTAATTCACCACGTTTTTGATCGTATTTTAAATTCACCACTTTCACACTTGGCACTTGCGAAAATGCAGGTTTCAATTCGCTTAACCATATTAAAATACCGTTATCTGAACCTTTACCACCTAAGCTTTTCAGTGCTGCATTCATTTGGTTTTTCAAGTAACTCTGTGAAGGAATACGCTTAAATTGAGGGAGTACTTGACGAAAAATGCGTTCACTTTCAGCACGATAAGATTGCGCTTGATACTCAAGTTGTTGCAACTGCATTATATGTTCACCCACCAATGCAACTAACACGAGACTCGCAGCAATCGCCACCTTTCGCCATGGCTGTATGTGTTTGCGCCAAGCAGCTTGAAGCTTATAGGGACCGGATAAAAGATTTATTTTGCTCTCTGCAGCACCTTGCGCTAATAATTGCATCACAAGCTCAGGTGTTTGAGCTTGCCAACGTCCGCTTATCCCCTCAGGTTCCGGTGTATAGTTGTACACAACCACTTGGATCGGTGGCGCTGTTAACTCTGAAGATGCAGATTCAATCGCTTGAGACTCTGTCTCTTCAGGGGTTTCATCTTCTTCTGTAGCGGCTAATACGGTTGGTGCTTTTTGCGCACTGATCCACGCATCTAGCCAGCTTGTCTCAGCACAGACCCCCATGACTTCAGACTGACGAATCAACCATTGCCCTTCGATTTCAGCAGCACTATAACCATCATCAAATAACGGTAAACATAAACAATCAGGCAATAGTTTTTTGAGCTCAAAGCCACGCTCTTTAAACGCAGCCAGCCACTGTTCCATCTTTTCATTTTCAATAATGGCAACCGTTGCCACGTCTTCTGTACGACGTAATAGCTGCACATGCAAGTTGTCCACATCCTGCGCCAATTCTTCTTCTAAGAGATAAGGTAAAACAGCGTTTAATTGGCGACTGCTGCCTGCAGGAATAGTGACTTGGGTTAACAGCATTTCACTGGTTGGTACAAGACCATATACTGGACGTGAACCCGCATATTCCATTAACTGATCTAATTGAGTGATATCAGCCAGTTGGCCTGATGCTATCACCTCATTTTGTTGTGGCGACCAAACCAACCACTGCAACGGCATTTCAGGTCGACTACTGAGCCTTATCGTCAGAAATTCGCTCACGGATTCCTCCATAATGGCGACGCACGACTGTCACCTTGTTATCATCATCTCGTTTAAACAACGATACCGAACGTAGTCGAGTACGATCGAGTTGTATCTCAGCATCTAGTGAAAAGTAGTTACTAGTAACTGTTAAATATTGTTCTTTTTTCTTATCGCTATCTGACTCTTTTTGATCCACTTGAGGAAGCTCTCGCATAAAATCCTCAACGCTATCCCAACCTTTACTGCGCGCATCACGATCTTTAATAATTGTTTTTGCCTGCTCCAATGACAGCTCAGGCGAAAATAACGCCGATAACAATACCGCTTGTTTTTCTGTAATGGTGTTCACATTTAGCTTAAACGTTTCTGTTGGCAGGGCACAAACAAGCCCTTTAATTTGATTATAAATATCAGCGGTTACACCGTTTACCGCACGTAATTCACTGCGACTTGCTAACCATCCATTTGGTGGTAGATAAGCGGGTTGAAACGCTTCATAAGTACTATCTTCACCGCCATAGCTAGACTGCACTGTGGTATTTTTATCAATAAATTCCCAGCTTGAATCAGCAATTTCTTCCGATGCATAATCATCAATGCCACTTTCAATGAGTACGTTTTGAAAGTAAGTCACTAAAAACGGTTTTTTACTCCCATCGGCCACAGGCTTTACTGCACCAAGAGCATTGAGGTTAAAACATGCCTGTTTATCTATAACACTGCTTGTAACCACTGCGCCATCAATGGGGTATGTTTGATCTTCAATTGCCCATGGCTGAGTTAAATCAATAATTTTGCTATCTTTAAACGTTAATGCGAGCCCTTCTTCAGCTAATGCCTCAACCCCCAAACTAAACCAATATGCCTGCTGGTGCTTTATTTGGCTCTCGACACGATGGAAGTTATGCTGTAGGCGTCCTGTCATTTGCACCGCAATTAAACTCATCATTGCCACCAGCAACAATACGACAATTAACGCAACACCACGTTGTTTCTTCATCATTGCTCTTGCTCCGACTCTTTTGGTAAAGCCGAGCTTGGAACAATATAAATTCGCTCAATGTCCCCTAAATCCTTTAGCGTCATGATAACTTTTATACCTTCAGGTACAGCATTCGATCTATCCCATTTATCATGCCATTTTTTATCGTAGTAAAACTCGAATGTAAGTTTTGTTACGCCCTTCAATAACACCTTTACTAATGGCTTATCAGCTACAACCGTATCGGGGTAGCGAAACCAGACACGTTCTAAGTTATCATCGACGATGCGATAGCCAACACGGGTAACATCACCACGAGGAAACATCGACTCAGGATTTTGCCAACCGTTGCGAATAAACATGATCCCTTCACTGCTGGAATCAAGTAAGTATTCAGTTGCTTGAAGTAGTTTATTACTTGGCGAATCACCATCTAAACGACTTTTTCGAGCAACGATTTGACGAAAATCGTTATCCATCATAATGGTGGCTCGTTGAATATCTTTCAGTCGCTGGTTGTGATCTTGTGATTGGGCATCGCTGCGCATCACGTTATTCATCACTTGATACGCAGAGAGACTCAACATGGCAAACACCGCAATCGCTACCAGCACTTCAAGTAAGGTAAAGCCATGCTGACGAGAATAATTAGTTTGCGACATAGGTTTTTACCATTATGACTGAATGTTCACGTTGTGGGTCAGTGGCAACAGAAATCTCGATTTGTTTCAATAATGCTTGCTGAGTTTTCACGCTTTTTACAGTCCAATACCACTCACGCCCTGCCATCATCGACTTACCAGTCTTACTTGAACTTGGGTACTGACCACTTAAGTGTAATTGCGCCAATTCGTTATCGGCCACCATTGCAGCAAAGGTTTTCTCTTCTAAATAACCTAAGGTGTTAATGTGCTGACTGACTGCTTTCATGATACTGAGGGCGGCAACCGCAAAAATGGCTAATGCCACTAACACTTCTAATAAGGTAAAACCTTGCTTACTTTTCACGTTGTGTTGCCTGCTCTAATGTTTCACCTGGCTTCAGTAACACCAAGTTACCCACCTCATCAGCACTGACTCGCCAAAACTGATTTTCACCGTCAACCTCAAAACTTAAGGTGAAGGGAGTGTATTCACCACTCGCCATTACCACGATTTGCGGTTTTATTTTTTTCTTTTCTTCATCTGACTTTGTAAATAAGTCCTCATTTTTAAATAAGGAATCTGATTTAAAAAGGCGGTCTTTGTCTTTCCATGCACCACCGATTTCAACGTTAGTGGTAATGGCTTTATCTAATTTCACATCGGTATAGAACTTTGCTCCTTCCAATGGCTGCCAACCATCTTGTGTTAATTGAACAAAGTGATATTGGTGTGGCTCAACACGAATGCCGTAATCCACACCATTTAGCATTGCATCTTCGCCCAGCAATTGAGCGAGATGATGAAAGCGTACTGCTTGCTCTTTCATTTCATCACGTTTGTTATCTGGTAATGTCGAGATCACTGCAACGGCACTGGTTGCGAGCAATACCAACACCAACATGATCTCAATGAGAGTAAAACCTGCACTACGCTTCATCTTTGCTACTTATTTTTGATAATCCAACATGTTCCAGTTACCGATGTCAGTGTTCACACCGTCACCACCTTCCTGTCCATCAGCACCTAAGCTGAAGATATCGATAGCACCGTGTTCACCCGGCATCACGTATTGGTACTCGTAGCCCCATGGATCTTTTGGTAAACGTTTTATGTAGCCACCGTCACGGTAGTTACGTGGTTCAGGCGAAGACGAGGGTTTTGTTACCAAGGCATCTAAACCCTGATCTGTGGTTGGGTAGACGCTATTATCTAACTTGTACATTTCTAAAGATTGTTCCAGCGCACCGATATCTGTCACCACTTTTTGTTGGTCAGCTTTTTCTTTATTACCTAATAGATTAGGAACCACTAAACTTGCTAATACGCCCAAGATAACAATTACCACCATTACTTCTAATAGGGTAAAACCACGTTGCTTTTGTTGCATTAAAACCTCCTAGGTAAAACTACATCCCAACCAT
Organism: Photobacterium leiognathi; assembly: GCF_030685535.1. Classification (NCBI taxonomy): domain Bacteria; kingdom Pseudomonadati; phylum Pseudomonadota; class Gammaproteobacteria; order Vibrionales; family Vibrionaceae; genus Photobacterium; species Photobacterium leiognathi. The sequence continues at coordinate 3,113,283 of NZ_CP131601.1, forward strand.
GTTGTTCAGTTCAATAATTGGCATAAGGGTTGCGATAACAATAAACATTACCACCCCAGCCATTGCGACAATCAATAATGGCTCAAATACACCAAGCGCCATATTAACGAGCGATTCAAAATCGCGATCTTGGTTATCTGCCGCGCGCGTTAGCATTTGCTCTAACTCACCACTTCGCTCACCACTGGCGATCATGTGTAGCATCATCGGGGGGAACAATTTGGTTTGCTCTAGCGATACACGAAGACTTCCCCCTTCCCGTACATTATCTGCCGCTGCTAAAATCTTCTTATTTACATATGTGTTCGTCATGACATCGGATGCGACTTTCATTCCATCCAATAATGGAATCGCACTTGAGGTACAAATCGAAAGAGTTCGCGCAAAACGAGAGGTATTCAAACCACGCGCCACTTTACCAATCACAGGTAAACGCAAAATGCCGTGATCCCACTTCATACGGTAGTTAGGTTTCTTCAAAGCGGTTTTGATCAACACAATAATGGCAACGATCACCAACACTACAATCAAGCCCCACTCTTGAACAAAATTGCTCGCCACTAACAACACTTCCGTTATCGTTGGCAATTGCTGCCCCATTTGTACAAACTGATCAACAATTTTAGGCACCACGGTTGCCAGCAAAAAAGCCACCACAGAAACTGCTACCAAGGTCAGCATGATTGGGTAAATCATCGCTTGTTGCAGCTTACTGCGCATTTGCTGACGGTTTTCAGTGTAATCGGCTAGACGGTTTAAAATCGTATCTAAGTGACCCGATTTTTCACCTGCCGCCACCATGGCACGAAACAGCTGATCGAAAATATGAGGAAACTCCGCCATGCTATCGGCAAGGGTGTAACCTTCGACAACCCGTGAACGTACAGCCAATAAGATATTCTTCAAGCGAGGCTTTTCATTTTGCTCTGCCACCGCTTTTAAACACTCTTCTAATGGCATCGATGCTTGTACCAATGTCGCCAACTGTCGAGTGATCAACGCCAATTCATTGGTACTAATGCCACGTTTTAAGGTGAACTTCTTACTCGCCGTATTTTTGCTGCGGCCCTGACCTGAGGTTTGATTGACCTCAATCGGTACCATGCCTTTTTCACGTAATTGCTGACGCACTTGACGCGCGGTATCGCCCTCAATGACGCCTTTTTTCTGTCGGCCTTTGGCATCTAACGCTTTATATTCAAATGCCGCCATTAGCCCTCCTTAGTTACACGCATCACTTCTTCAAGTGTGGTGATCCCTTGGCGAACTTTACTCAAACCATCATCACGAATACTTGGCGTATTTTGACGAACATACTTTTCAATGGCTTGCTCGCCTGCCTCACCATGGATCAGCTCTTGAACTTGCTCATCCACCAGCAACAGCTCGTGAATACCAGTACGGCCACGGTAACCTTTGTGGTTACAGTGCTCACAACCACCCGGCTTATACAGCGTTAATTGATCGGCTTCCGTGAGATTAAACAGTTTCTTCTGCTGCACATCTGCCTCATAAGGCTGACGACAGTCAGAACACAATGTGCGAACAAGACGCTGTGCCAATACACCAAGCAGCGACGATGACACCAAGAAGGGTTCAATCCCCATATCACGCAAACGAGTAATAGCACCTACCGCAGTATTGGTGTGAAGGGTTGATAACACCATGTGACCCGTTAATGACGCTTGAACGGCAATTGCTGCTGTTTCTAAATCACGGATCTCACCAATCATCACCACATCTGGATCTTGACGAAGGATGGCACGTAAACCGCGAGCAAACGTCATATCCACTTTGCTGTTCACTTGGGTCTGTCCAATACCATCGATATCAAATTCAATCGGATCTTCAACAGTTAAGATATTGCGCTCTGCACTATTAAGCTCTTGCAAGCCAGCATATAGCGTGGTGGACTTACCAGAACCTGTAGGATCGAGTGACCAAGATGATGCCATGTGGACGTTCAATGATTTTTCTAAACGACGCATGGTTATTAGGTGTCATACCCAGGCTATGCAGATCAAGACGGGTTGCATTTTTATCGAGAAGACGTAATACCACACGCTCGCCGTGAGAAGATGGCATAGTCGATACACGCACATCCACTGCACGACCGCCGATACGCAATGAAATACGACCATCTTGTGGAATACGTTTTTCTGCAATATCAAGCTTTGCCATTACCTTAATACGCGATACTAACAACGGCGCCAGTTTACGGCTCGGTTGTAGTACTTCACGTAACATGCCATCGATACGAAAACGGATCGACAGCACTTTCTCAAAAGTTTCAATGTGAATATCAGAAGCACCTTCTTTAATTGCCTCTGCCAGCATGGCATTGATCAATTTGATGATTGGCGCATCATCTTCCGATTCCAACAAGTCTTCAGTTTCAGGCAACTCTTCAGCAAGAGAGAAGAAGTCATCACTGTCAGAACCTAAATCTTGCATTAGCTGACGCGCTTCCGATGAATCACGTTGATAGGCTTCTGTTAACTTTTGCTCGAACTCACTTTCACTTAATGCAATGGGCGTAAAACAGCAACCAAGCACACGACGGACTTCAGCAAGTACCGCAGCAGAAAGTTGTCCACTGAAATAGAGTTGCCAGCCTTGCTCAGAAGCTTCCACCACCACATGATGACGTTTAGCAAATGAGAAGGGGAGTCGGAACGTTATCGTTGATTCTGCTTCTAATAACCCATCAGCCATTATTTTTGCTCCAATTGAGAAACAAAAGCGCGTACTTCAGCAGGAAGATCCATGTCATCACCGTACTTAGGTAGTACAGGCATTTCAGTATCCATTAAACGCAAACCTTTATCTGCTTGGTATAACTGCTGAGCACGAATGTAGTTATATTTACGCTGGGTTAAGCCATCAGCACTCATGCCGTCACGTAAAATCGTTGGACGAATAAATACCATCAGGTTAGTTTTTTCTATTTGATCGTTGGTTGAGCGGAATAGCGCACCTAATACAGGAATATCACCTAAAATTGGCACCTTCTGCTCAGATTCAAGAGTCTTTTCTTGCATCAAGCCACCTAACGCAATCATATTGCCATCTTTCACTAATACAGATGTGCTTAGTTCGCGTTTATCAAAGCGAATATCTACAGCTCCATTTGCATCGGCAACTTGAGAAACGACTTGCTCTATTTTCATTTGAACAGAATCGCCTTCATTAATTTGTGGTGTCACTTTTAGCTGGATACCGACATCTTTACGCTCAACCGTAGTAAACGGGTTATCGTTGTTCGAGCCCGTTTGTGAGCCTGTAGTAACCGGTACCTCCTGACCAACCGAGAGATTCGCTTCTTGGTTATCAAGTACAGTAATATTTGGAGTCGATAGAACGTTCACATTTCGGTTGGCTTGTATCGCCGTCACCAATGCAGTCCAATCTCCCATTGTAATTGCAGCCGCAGCCCCTTTGACTCCCCCAAGAAAAGCAGCCAGTGGTGCTAAGTCACCACTTTCCGTTGTTATAATTGGCGGTAACGCTTCTCCTGTATCAGGATTAGTACGGTTTTGAGTCGTTACTTTATCTTTTGCTTGCTCTTGCGCTGAAAGTAACCCGCCGATAGGCGCGCTCGTATTACCAAACTGAATAACACCGCCGTGAGAAGATCCAAACTGGACACCTAAATTCACACCGTCACCTTCTTGCACTTCAACAATCATGGCCTCAATGTGAACTTGCGCACGACGAATATCTAGCTGTCCAATAATTGACTCTAGTCGGTTCATCACATCACTTGGCGCAGAAATAATAAGTGCATTCGTCTCTGGATGCGCAGAAATCATTACTTCATCTTTACTTGAACCGCCTTTTGCCGCTTTAGGTTTATTACTCTTATTGGCTGCTTGAATGTTTTCAGACACGCCTTTAAGGACATCGACCATATCTTCAGCTTTGGCATATTTCAGATAGATAACACGGCTATTACCATTTGCCGCCATTTCCTTATCTAGCTTATGAATGAGTGCTTTAAGGCGTTCACGGACTTTAGGATCACCTGAAATTAAGACTGAATTTGTTCGCTCGTCGGCAACCACTTTCGGGATCAAAAAACCTGGTGTTGATTTTGCATCAGCACTTTTATTCAGCGCTTCTACGATACGAACCATTTCAGCAGCAGAGGCATTATTTAGCGACACTACAGTTATGTCTTTATTACCCGCACGATCAACACGCTCAATAATTTCTGCCAAGCGATTCACCACTGCCGCACGACCAGTGATCATGATAATATTGGCGGGATCGTAGTGAACCACGTTACCCGCACCAGCATTATCGTTAAGTTGTCGCAGTAATGGCGATAATTCACGAACAGAGACGTTCTTGACAGCAATAACCCGAGTTACTACCGCATCACCGGGAAGGTTACTATCACTAGAGCCCACAACTGGGATTGCAGAAGTTTTCGCATCTTTGTCTCGAATAACTTTTAATATGCCATCTTCCATTTCAACCACAGCAAAACCGTAAACTTCCAATACATTTAGGAAAAAGCTGTAGTACTGTTTTTCATTCAACAAATCATAACTACGAACGTTTACTTGGCCTCGAACCGCAGGATCGATAATGATAGTTTTATTTAAAGAGCGCCCAACAATATTGATGAACTCTTGAATATCTGTCCCTTTAAAGTTAGCGCTTAACTCGTCCGCCATAGCTGAGCTGCAAAATAAGCTCCCTGCTAGCCATAGGGCGGTTTTCCCCATAAATTTTTTCACAAAAAACTCCTGCGTTTATCGCATATTTATTTCAAGCTTGGCATTGTTAATTATTGCAGCTCAATATGGATATCGTGTACTTGACCGTCACGCTCAACTGTCAATGTAAAATCTGTAGCTGATGAAAGCTCTGCCCATAATTTTGCCATCACACTTGGATCTGTCAGGCTATTTCCGTTAATACCAACAGCTAAATCGTTTGGCTTTAAGCCCACCGCGTCAAATAAAACGCGATCTTTGCCCGGGTTAACTCGGTACCCTTCTACTTCATCGTTTTTTTTCACTTGCGACAAACGAATATAACTAAATAGAGATTGCGGCTGAGCCAAAATCTTTTTCTTTATTTCGGCTAATTTACTGTCATCGCCTTTCGCAGCAATGCGCTCTTCTTTAGCTGGTGTTTTATGCTTCGCTTCATTTGGTTTAGAGAATTTTAACCCATCTAACATGACAGTTTCATCACGCCCATTATTACTAATCAACACACGATCGTTATAAACCGCCTTTAATGTGGCACGTGTACTATCAATAACTTCATTTACACCGTAAGTATTTTGCTTACCATTGTTGGTAATAACAGCAAAAGCAGATTTAGGATCAGAGCTTGCCAATACACCAACAAGTTTTAGATTTAATCGGCTTTCGGGCGCATCTTGCTTTACTATTTTTTCGACAGGCTTAGGTTGAGCGCTATATTTGCCAAACAAATTCATCGACAATAAATTTCCAACATTAATGTCTGACTCAGATGCGCTCACCTGGACTAATTTTGCTTGCCATGGCGCTATTGAAACTGGCGGAGCTAGCAACATCCACATAATACGACCTGATATCCACGCTAAACTCACCACTAGAATAAAAGTCAGTAGTCGAGTAAGTGCACGTTGAGAAATTGAAGGCTTCATGGGTAACCATGTGAGTACTTGCATAGTGGAAATCCATTTAATGAATATCTGGTATTACAAAAACGATGATAAAAAAATTATAGTTTTTGAAATTATATGATCTCTATTAAAAAGCTAGAATACTATTCATTATTTGTAAAAAAGGTAAATGAAATAATAGACTACCGATTATTTGCAATAATTTCCCAATTGATGATTGAAAACCCCGATTAACATCACCATTTATATAGCAATAAGTGATAGCTGACGCTATTAAGACATTGTGATATTTTATCGCCCCTTTAAATAAAGGAACCGTTATGGGTCAAGCGACATCAGAACCTAAACAGGTTCGCCTTGATAAATGGTTATGGGCTGCCCGCTTTTATAAAACTCGCTCCGTTGCTCGTACAATGATCGACGGCGGTAAAGTGCAATATAACGGCCAACGCTCTAAGCCAAGCAAAATGGTTGAAGTGGGCGCGGAAATTAAACTGCGCCAAGGTAACGATGAAAAAACCGTTATCATTGAAAAGATCTCTGATACCCGCCGTGGTGCACCGGAAGCACAATTGCTGTATCAAGAAACAGCACAAAGTATTGAATTACGGGAACGCCATGCTCAGATGCGCAAACTCAATGCTTTTGATAATCCGAGTCCGATCAAGCGACCAGATAAAAAACAACGTCGCGACATCATGAGATTCAAAAACATCAACACATCAGAATAAAAGGTTGCCAGCCTTTATCAATTCTCGTTGGAAGTAGCAAAGTGCTTTATATCAAGTAAGCCAAATGCTGGACACCATGAGTATTTATCCTGTTCATTTAAATACTGGTTATAACGCATTTAGATGCAATACCGAACATGATGCAAGGTTGGCACCACAGCTGGAGACAAAGAGAAAATGACCAAAGATTATTTAAACCGTTACCTATTTGATGGCGTGTCAGTACGTGGTGAATTAGTACAGCTTGGTAATACTTACCAACAAATCATCTCAAGCACAGAATACCCAGCACCTGTAAAAAACCTACTTGGTGAACTACTTGTAGCAACAAGCCTACTAACTGCAACGCTGAAGTTTGAAGGCTCTATCACAGTACAAGTTCAAGGTGACGGCCCTGTAAGCCTTGCTGTTATTAATGGCGATCAAAACCAAAACCTTCGCGGTGTCGCACGTTGGGAAGGCGATGTTAAAGAAGGTAGCTCTATCCACGATTTAATGGGTAAAGGCTACATGGTGATCACAATCATCCCAACCCAAGGTGAACGTTACCAAGGTGTGGTTGGTCTTGAAGGTGACACACTTGCTGAATGTTTAGAAGCGTACTTTAAAAACTCTGAGCAGCTAAGAACACGTATCTGGCTACGTACTGGTGAATTTGAAGGTCAACCAAAAGCAGCTGGTATGTTGCTACAGGTAATGCCTGACGGTCAGGGTAGCGAAAGTGACTTCGAGCACCTAGAAACCATCACTGATACCGTGAAGAACGAAGAGCTATTTGGTCTAGAAGCACAAGATCTGTTGTACCGTCTATACCACCAAGAAGAAGTGAAAGTATTCGAACCACAAGAAGTGAATTTTGAGTGTGGTTGTTCTCGTGAGCGTAGTGGTTCTGCCGTGATCAGCCTACACCCAGATGAGATTGAAAAAATCTTAGCCGAAGAAGGTAAAGTATCACTTCATTGTGATTACTGTGGTACTGATTACGACTTCGATAGCATTGATATCGCTGCACTTCGTGAAAACGCAACAGAAGCTGACGACAACCAAGTGCATTAATTCTAGCTTCATATTAAGCATGAAACATAATTACAAAACCGACATAACAGCCTGTTTTTTTATACCTAAAAACCAATGTTATTCCCATCCTCTGAAAGTTAATCACTAAAAACCGCTGCTTTTTTCACCAGAAATAATAATTCTACCCTCTAGCTTTATCGTTTAACCGCCCTGTAAACTAACTAAAAAACACCAAAATCACATTTTTAATAACCTCATTTAAAATATGGTTATTTTATGATGAATATCCCTGATTTAGCCCTTTGTGGTTGCTAGCATGGTTAATAGTTAAACAACATCTTACCCAAGGAGCGCCAATGAGCACGATGTGTGTCGATAATAAGGTTGCAACAAACATGGATTTATCCCAGTACGGTATACTCAATGTTACAGATGTTATTCGTAATCCTTCTTACGAAATGTTATTCGAAGAAGAGACGAAAGCAGAACTAAAGGGGTTTGAGAAAGGCATTGTCACTGAGTTAGGTGCCGTTGCTGTTGATACAGGGATATTCACCTATCGTTCGCCACAAGATAAATTTATTGTGAAAGATGACACCACGAAAGATACCCTATGGTGGTCAGATCAAGGCAAGAACGATAACAAAGCCTTAAGCCAAGATACTTGGAACGATCTGAAATCACTCGTAACAACACAACTGTCTAACAAGCGTCTTTTTGTGGTAGATGGATATTGTGGCGCTAACCCTGATACACGATTATGTATTCGTGTGATCACTGAAGTGGCTTGGCAAGCGCATTTCGTCAAAAATATGTTTATTCGCCCTACCGAAGCAGAACTCGACAACTTCGAGCCCGACTTCGTGATCATGAACGGTTCGAAATGCACTAACCCTAAGTGGCAAGAGCACGGTATGAACTCCGAAAACTTCACAGTTTTTAACCTATCAGAAAAAATGCAATTAATTGGCGGTACTTGGTACGGCGGTGAAATGAAAAAAGGTATGTTCGCTATGATGAACTACTTCTTACCGCTAAAAGACATTGCCTCTATGCACTGCTCCGCCAACATGGGTGAATCAGGTGATGTTGCAATATTCTTTGGTCTATCAGGCACAGGGAAAACGACCCTATCAACGGATCCTAAACGCGCCTTGATCGGTGATGATGAGCATGGCTGGGACGATAACGGTGTATTCAACTTCGAAGGTGGTTGTTATGCCAAAACCATCAACCTCTCAAAAGAAGCTGAGCCTGATATCTACAATGCTATTCGTCGTGATGCGTTATTAGAAAACGTGACGGTGCGCTGTGATGGCTCTATCGATTTTAATGATAACTCGAAGACAGAAAACACCCGAGTGTCTTACCCGATCTATCATATCGATAATATCGTTAAGCCTATTTCAAAAGGCGGTCACGCTAATAAAGTCATTTTCTTATCAGCAGATGCATTTGGCGTGCTACCGCCAGTATCGAAACTGACACCAGAGCAAACCAAATACCACTTCTTATCCGGCTTTACAGCAAAACTTGCGGGCACAGAGCGTGGTATTACCGAGCCAACACCAACCTTCTCTGCCTGTTTTGGTAATGCATTCCTGACTTTACATCCAACTCAGTACGCAGAAGTTTTGGTAAAACGCATGGAAGCCGCAGGCGCTGAAGCCTACTTGGTTAATACCTACTGGAATGGCACAGGTAAACGTATTTCGATTCAAGATACCCGTGGCATTATCGATGCGATTTTAGATGGCTCGATTGACACTGCGCCAACCAAACAAATTCCAATTTTCAATCTCTCCGTACCAACAGCACTACCAGGGGTCGATCCTGAAATTTTAGATCCTCGCGATACCTATACCGATCCATTGCAATGGGAAAGTAAGGCAACAGATCTTGCTGGTCGCTTTATCGCTAACTTTGATAAGTACACCGATACCACAGAAGGCAAATCCCTTGTTAAAGCAGGACCACAGTTAGACTAACGAACAACACCAAGCCCCTAACCTTAGGGGCTTTTTCTATTTCTTTAACACCACACTATGAGGTTGTACTAAAACCAAACGAACATCGCTTGCCAACCTAAAGTATTTGCGCCAACCTCATAATAGATAATAATTATTTTAATACCGTTTATGAGTTTTCAAGGATCGAACTATGCGTTGGATAGCCAAAGTCATTGTCACGTTATTACTCCTGTGTGGCCTATCTTTAGCTGTCCTCATTACGCTATTACAAACCCGTCATGCCACGCCTATCATCAACCATGCATTGGCCTTGATCTCAGATTACCAATTAACGGATACCGACATTCAATTCAACATTCAGCGTCCATTGGAAGTCACATTGAACAATCCAACACTGACAGAAAATCAAACTCCGTTACTGTCAGCTAAACGCATCACATTGTCGCTATCACCTCGCTCTTTTGCTTTAAAACAAACCATCTTTGCGAATGTGGTGATCAATGGCATTGAAATGGATGCACAACAGCTCAGTGCTTTTAAACATTTATCCGATATATCCATTGATCGCCTGGCGATAAATGATCTCAACCTCAACACAGCCAACATGACAATCACGCATGCTCAGCTGCAGCTTGATAACTGGCAATATCGCAGCACCAATTTACCTTGGTGGAAACAATTTGATGGTGCCTTTCAATTAAGTGCGCCAGAAATGACATGGCATCACCTCAACCTTAAAAACGTACTTTTAAATGGTCAAAAGGCTCAGCAGCAGTGGCAGTTATCGGGGTATTCTGGTCAGTGGCACACCGCAAGCATTAACGGACAGGCAAGCTATGACGAGCGCTCTCAGCAACTAACACTTGATCAAATCACTATTACCCAATTACACCTGCAACAATCACAACCACTGCCAGCGTGGGAGCAATGGATCATTGATGCTACCCCTATTGAGCACATCGTAATCAAACGTGCCGATATGCTTGATACCAGCATTGAACAAAGTACATGGGCTGCTGATAACATTAACTTATCATTAGAAAATTGGTCATGGCCGCAGAGCTATTGGGAACAAGATGATGCCTACCTATCGGTAAGTGCAACCAATGCTAAATGGCAAGATATTGTCTTCGAGCAACCAATCATCGATTTACACTTCACACCTGAGCTAATATCTAGCCAAGGTATCTCAGCCCAATTGCTTAGTGGTTACATGCGTATCGACGGTGCATTGTCACCTGATGCCATCAAGCTAAAAGCGCTTACCTTGTCAGGTTTAAAGGGGCTACTTCCACCGCATTGGCGAGAGAAAGCACTCGCATTGGTATCGAAACTTTCTACGTTCACCATTGATGATGTCGATATTAATAATCTACAACTCACTTCCACCGATACCACACTGCCTTTCCAGCTAGCGGGAATTAATATCGAAGGGAAAAATACGGTGTTAAAGCAAAATCAGAAATGGGGATTATGGCAAGGAGACATTCACGCTAGCCTAGGGTTTGCTAGTATCAATCAGATCATTTTTACCGATCCGATTGCTGAGATGAGTAGTCATAATGGCGATTGGAAAATCAATAAGCTCGTTGTACCTTTCACTGATGGCATGCTAACCGCTGATGGTGAAATTCGATTAGCAGCCAAAGGTAAGCCTTGGCAATTATCAGTAACCAATGACAGCGTACCAGCCAATGTGATTTACCGTTGGCTACGACTACCGTTGCCATTAAATGGTGCGATAGATGGCACTATGAAAGCACACGGCCTTGCTGACAACCAGCGCAGTTTTAACTACAGCCTTTCAGGACAAGCAGATCTAAAATTTAGAGAGATCCAACTAGATAATATTGCGCCAACTCAGCTGCTCTCAGAGTGGAGCAAAAAAAGCGATTTGTTAGGAACAATTTTGCCAAAATACAGCAGTGACATTGCCAATAACAACCAAGCATTGACTGTGTTGCCGCTACATATCACAGCAGAGCGAGGTAAGATCACCGTGCCAACTTGGCTTGCCAGTAATGACAACTTTAGTTTATCGCTTTCAAGTCACTGGGATTTAGCAACGCCAAAACAACAGCAACTCGAATGGATATTAAAAGAAGGTTGCCAACAACTGACACGTCGCAGGCAAGCAGATCAAAGAGAAGTGAATTCGTTTTCAACATGCAGTGGCAATATTAAGTAAGTGCCAGTAAAAGATGAAGCAATGTTAGTACCACTATAAACATTCACATCAATACTGATCCGCCCTTTACGTCCTTTGGCTAAACGATCGATATCACCGCGTAAATTCTCAACCGTACTGACGGCTTTGGGTCGCTCTGTAACGGGAGAAGAATAACGAATATGGCTATCAACTAAGACGATATTCCCTTCCAAACCACGCTCTTTGAGTAATAGCCAAATAAAGCCCCAACCCGCCAGCGTAGCCATAGTGAAGATACTACCAGCAAACATAAACTCATTGGGATTTAGATTAGCATTAAACAGTGCGCTAACTTCGAAACGATAACCCGTATATTGGTTGATTTTAATCCCCATCTTATCGCTGATCGGAATTTGCTGTTGCCATAAAGTCTGCAATTCATGACACCAATCAGGATGGCGAACCACTTCATTCAGTGGCTCTAAATGTTTAAGCATTTGCTGATGACGAACAGGACCGCGTTCGTCACTTAGCTCACCTTCACTGGCAAAACCATTTTTTAAATAAAACGGAATCGCATCTTCGCGCGCATTACACACCATACGCTTCGCGCCATCTTGACGAGCAAGCGATTCCAGCGCCATTAAAATCAAACCGCCAAGACCATGATGGCGTACTTCAGGATCAACCGCCATAAAACGCACTTGTCCTTCATTATCAGGCGTTAAATACAAACGCCCAATTGCCACCACCTGATCACGGTTATTGATGATCATACGATGCTCACTCAAATCATCATATGCATCACGCTCAGAGCCTTTTGGCATCTGCCAAGGCTCGCGTAGCATTCGCCAACGAAAATGGTAATAGTTCGCCAGTTGCTCATCTGTTTGAGGCGTCACGAGTCGAAACATGAATTCCCTCTCTTTCCATTCTCGGTTTGGAGTGTTTGCTTATTTTAAACTTGTAGCCAGAACGTCACAGGGCCATCGTTATTCAATGCCACTTGCATGTCAGCGGCAAAAATCCCTGTTTCAGTTTGAATTTCTTTTGCCTTACATTGTTCGACAAAGTATTCGTAAAGACGTTCAGCCTCAGTGGGTGCAGCACCACTTGAAAAACCAGGACGCATGCCTTTTTTGGTATCAGCCGCTAAGGTAAATTGTGATACCACCAACACGCTACCACCCGCTTGCTGCACGTTTAAATTCATCTTGCCATCTTCATCACTAAAGACGCGGTAACCTAAAACTTTATCACGCAACTTTTGCGCTTTTGCTTCATCGTCACCTTTTTCGACCCCAAGCAGTACCAATAAGCCCTTACCTATCGCGCCAGTAATGTGACCATCAACAGTCACGCTCGCTTCACTTACACGTTGGATCAGTGCAATCATTTACGCTTCCTCTTTCTTGCTCGGCTCAACGCTCTGCGGTTTATCTTCGTGGTGCAATGGTAACTGACTCGATTGCTCCCAGAAACCACGTTCACCTAAACTTGCCGTAATTTCTGCTCCCAGTAACACAATGCACCAACATAAATAGATCCAAACAAATAAGATAGGAATGGCTGCCAGTGCGCCATAAATCATTTGATAAGAATGGAAATGCGCCAAATAAATCGCAAAACCTTTTTTACTCAATTCAAATAAAATACTGGCACTTAACCCGCCGATCAGAGCATGACGAAACGTCACTTTGCAATTAGGGACTAACAAATACAGCAATAAAAATGCCAAGCTCGACATCAGAGATGGAAACCAACGCAGAGATTGCTGTAATAAGCCGTGTAACGCTTGGTGTTCAAGTAATGCGAGAGAGCCAAGATATGAGCTAACCGCAATACTAGAACCTAACAGAATCGGTCCTAGAGTCAAAATCATCCAATAGATAGAAAATGAAATGATCCAGCGACGTTTCTTTTTTATTCGCCAGATATAATTAAGGGAAGTATCTATCGATGATATCAACATCATGGCAACCACAAACAAAGCTGCAATACCCACGGCTGTCATCTTACCCGCATTGGAAACAAACTCGTTAAGGTAGGTTTTCACTACCGCACCCGCCGCTGGCACAAAATTCTCAATCACAAAATTTTGCAGTTGCTCACCCAGCCCAGCAAAAACAGGCACCGCAGATAACGCAGATATCACAACAGTGATCAATGGTACTAACGACAATAACGTCACATAAGCCATTGAGCCTGCAGTCACAGTTAAGCGATCATGATTCACTCGCTGGATTAAATACGTAAAATAATCCACCATCAGACGGATTCTTGGACCAAATTGCAACTTCGCCATTTGTTTGTTGTCTGCCTTATAACTTTGTTCTATTAATCTTATACATTCAAAGAAAAGATATTAAAAATTGTCTATTCTCAATTAGTTATTTGCGTCTTATCAATCCAGCCTTTCGTACAAAAACCATTGTTTAGATTGATGTTTGAAAAACGCAGCATGTCTTACTAGGAGCATAACATGCCTTATTTACTCGCTATTTTACTTAGTGTCAGCCTGCTTTCGGGTTGTCAGTCTGCTTACTACTCCGCCATGGAGCAAGTAGGTGTTCATAAACGTGACATCATGGTTGATCGCGTTGAAGACGCAAATGCCGCACAACAAAATGCGCAAAAGCAATTTACCAGCGCATTAGAAGGGCTAAAAGCATTAAATAACTTCCACGGTGGTGAGTTAGAAGCCGCTTATAACGACGTTAACGATCAATACAAAGACAGCGAAGCTGCTGTCAATAAAGTAAAAGATCGCATTGCTGCGATTGAAGATGTGGCAGATGCACTGTTTGAGGAATGGAACGATGAACTTGCGCTTTATAAGAGTGCAACACTGAAGCGTGATAGTGCAAACAAGCTACGTGCGACTAAAGCACAATATCAAAAGATGCTAGCAGCAATGAAACGTGCAGAGCAAAAGATGGAGCCTGTATTAGATACGCTTCGTGACAACACGCTATATCTAAAGCATAACCTAAATGCAGCAGCGATTGGCTCGCTACAGGGTGAATTCAACTCACTACAACGTGAAATTCAACAAGCGATCCGTGATATGAACAGTGCGATTGCAGAATCTAACCGCTTCATTGGTCACCTTAAAAAGTAACACAAACAATAGTGAGTCAACTTAGGTTGGCTCACTGCCTACTCCTTTCTTTTCTCAAGCGACACACTCTTTCTTACTCCTACTTTCTGCTTTCACTTTACTACCTGTCTTTTTCAAATCCCAGATACAACAATCCCCCGATTGTTACCAACCGAGGGATTGTTTATGAATTAATGATCAGCGATCAGTAATTACTTAGTGCGGCTTGCGCGCTTACGATCGTTTTCAGTAAGAAGTTTCTTACGAATACGGATGCTCTCTGGCGTTACTTCTACTAGTTCGTCATCATCGATGAACTCTAGTGCTTGCTCAAGTGTGTACTTGATAGCAGGAGAAAGTACCTGAGCTTCATCAGTACCAGAAGCACGAACGTTAGTTAGCTGCTTACCCTTCAGACAGTTAACTGTTAGGTCGTTAGAACGGTTGTGAATACCGATGATCTGACCTTCGTAAACTTCGTCTGCGTGCTCAGCGAATAGACGACCACGCTCTTGTAGGTTAAATAGAGCGTAAGTTAGCGCTTTACCTGTTGCGTTAGAGATCAGTACACCGTTGTTACGCTGACCGATTGTACCGCCTTTGTGTGGGCCGTAGTGATCAAACGTATGGTAAAGAAGACCAGAACCTGAAGTTAATGTCATGAACTCAGTTTGGAAACCGATCAGACCACGAGAAGGCATCATGAAGTCCATGCGAACACGGCCTTTGCCATCTGGTGCCATATCAGTTAGTTCACCTTTACGAAGACCGATGTTCTCCATGATACCGCCTTGATGCTCTTCCATCACGTCGATAGTCACAGTTTCAAACGGTTCTTGTAGATCACCATTCTCATCACGCTTAATGATAACTTCTGGACGTGACACTGCTAGCTCGTAGCCTTCACGACGCATGTTTTCGATCAGGATAGATAGGTGAAGCTCACCACGACCTGATACGCGGAATTTATCTGGGTCAGTTGTTTCTTCAACGCGAAGTGCCACGTTGTGAACAAGCTCTTTCTGTAGACGCTCAAGGATGTTACGTGAAGTTACGAACTTACCTTCTTTACCTGCAAACGGAGAGTTGTTTACTTGGAAAGTCATGGTTACTGTTGGTTCGTCAACAGATAGCGCTGGAAGTGCTTCTGGTGTATTCACATCACAAATAGTGTCAGAAATCTTAAGCTCACCGAGGCCAGTAATCGCGATGATGTCACCTGCTGTTGCTTTTTCAACATCGTGACGCTCAAGACCTAAGTAACCTAGTACTGTACCTACTTTACCGTTACGCTTAGTACCGTCAGCACCTACCACACATACTTGTTGGTTAGGAACAACAGAACCACGAGTTACACGGCCAACACCGATAACACCAACGTAAGAGCTGTAGTCTAGCTGAGAAATCTGCATCTGCAGCGCGCCTTCAACGTCAACGTTAGGCGCTGCTACGTTGTCAACGATCGCTTGGAACAATGGTTCCATGTTCTCGCCAGTTTCGCCTTCTTCCATTGTCGCCCAACCGTTTAGTGCTGAAGCGTAAACCACTTGGAAGTCTAACTGTTCGTCAGTTGCACCTAGGTTATCGAATAGGTCAAATACTTGATCCATAACCCACTCAGGACGTGCTCCTGGGCGGTCAATTTTGTTGATTACAACGATTGGCTTAAGACCGTGTGCGAACGCTTTTTGCGTTACGAAACGAGTCTGAGGCATTGGACCGTCAACAGCGTCAACGATAAGAAGTACAGAGTCAACCATCGACATGATACGCTCAACTTCACCACCGAAATCGGCGTGTCCTGGAGTATCTACGATGTTGATGCGGTAATCATTCCAGTTAATCGCTGTGTTCTTAGCTAGGATCGTGATACCACGCTCTTTTTCGATGTCGTTAGAATCCATTACGCGCTCTTCGGCTTCGCCGCGAGACTCTAACGTGCCAGACTGCTGAAGCAGTTTGTCAACCAACGTTGTTTTACCGTGGTCAACGTGCGCAATAATTGCGATATTTCTTAATTTATCGATCTGTGGATTAGACATGGGTTCACATTCACTCAGAACATGCAGCATCTCGACTAGAAGCTACTTGATTAAAAAAACGGCTCATAATCTAACAGATTTTACGCCAAAACCCACGAAATATGTGATTTATATCACCAGCTTTTTTTCGACCATGCGCTAGAGCCGCATTTTTACTCACTTTTTTGCTAAATTTTATTTTTCCAAACCTTGTATTCAGCCCCTAAACACCCTTCAAAACTGACTTTTCTTATTAATGCCGCCTAGAGTCTGTCAAGATAGTACATAAGTCTCATTTAACAATAAAAAAACACTTTTTTAGGAGCATTATGAATTGACAATAATTTTTAACATCGCGATAGTAAGCATGTTCTATTATTGTTAACAGCACCAATATCGCACCAAAAAAGTGCATTAATGTTCAATGATAGTGCAGTAATGGATTTATTAAGTCTTAGAAATGCGCAAGAAACCGTATTTTTAAGGCTTTTAAAAATTGGCATGGTTTTCGCTTTAGAGTTTTCAGCTCTGCTCATTCTCATAAATGAGCAATAAATAGATTTGCGGCCATGCCCTTATATAACACCGGAGGTTACTCAAGATGTCAGTAGAAAACGTACTAGCGCTGATCCAGGAAAACGAAGTTAAATTTGTAGACCTACGTTTTACCGATACGAAAGGTAAAGAACAGCATATCTCGATCCCAGCTCATCAAATTGATGCTGATTTCTTCGAAGAAGGTAAAATGTTCGATGGCTCTTCAGTTGCAGGTTGGAAGGGTATCAACGAATCAGACATGGTAATGATGCCTGATGCATCAAGCGCTGTGCTAGACCCATTTACTGAAGACGCTACACTGAATATCCGTTGTGATATTCTAGAGCCAGCTACAATGCAAGGTTACGACCGTGACCCTCGCTCAATCGCTAAGCGCGCTGAAGAGTTCATGCGTTCTACAGGTATCGCAGATACTGTACTTATCGGTCCAGAGCCAGAGTTCTTCCTATTTGACGATGTTAAGTTCAACACTGACATGTCAGGCTCTTTCTTCAAGATTGATGACGTAGAAGCTGCATGGAACACAGGTTCTGATTTCGAAGGCGGTAACAAAGGTCACCGTCCAGGCGTTAAAGGTGGTTACTTCCCAGTAGCACCAGTTGATTCATCACAAGATATCCGTTCTGCTATGTGTCTTATCATGGAAGAAATGGGTCTAGTTGTTGAAGCACACCACCACGAAGTAGCAACTGCTGGTCAGAACGAAATCGCAACACGTTTCAACACGCTAACAACGAAAGCGGATGAAATTCAGATCTATAAGTATGTTGTTCACAACGTTGCACACGCATTCGGTAAAACAGCAACTTTCATGCCTAAGCCACTAGTTGGTGATAACGGTTCTGGTATGCACGTTCACCAATCTCTAGCAAAAGACGGTGTTAACCTATTTGCTGGTGACAAGTACGGCGGCCTTTCTGAAACTGCACTTTACTACATCGGCGGTATCATCAAGCACGCACGCGCAATCAACGCATTCGCAAACCCAGCAACTAACTCTTACAAGCGTCTAGTTCCTGGCTTCGAAGCACCAGTTATGCTTGCTTACTCAGCACGTAACCGTTCTGCGTCTATCCGTATTCCAGTAGTACCAAGCCCGAAAGCACGTCGTATCGAAGTTCGCTTCGGTGATCCAGCAGCTAACCCATACCTAGCATTCGCAGCAATGCTAATGGCAGGCCTTGATGGTATCCAAAACAAGATCCACCCAGGCGAAGCAATGGATAAAGACTTGTACGACCTACCAGCAGAAGAAGCAGCTGAAATCCCAACAGTTGCAGAGTCGCTACAAGGCGCACTACAAGCACTAAGCGACGACCGTGAGTTCCTAACGTCTGGCGGCGTATTCTCTGATGACTTCATCGATTCTTACATCGCACTGAAATCTCAAGACGTTGAGAAAGTAAACATGACAACTCACCCACTAGAGTTTGAACTTTACTACTCTGTTTAAGTAATCACTTAATTACTAAACATTAAATACTTAGGCCTGCTTCACAAGCAGGCCTTTTTGATCTTGTTGTCACTCACAAAGCAACGACAATGAAGTATCTTATTCACGACCACTGTGGATCGTGCAAACAAACTTGGAGTTAACGGATGAAACTCTCTCGTTTTTTTAAGCCGCTCGGCCCTGTGCTTATAACCCTAATATGGACAGCCGCAAGTTCAGCCCAAGCCTCTACCATCTACTCATGGACAGATGAAAATGGCGTGGTGCACTTTACCGATCAACCTCAAACGCCCGATGCCACCGCTTACCCTTTAAGCGTGACCGAAGTCAGTGGCAATATTGAACAAACCGCAGATACCATTGCCGCTCAAACCACTGATGTTACCGTGGTAGAAGAGCCAGCAAAAACCATTACGACCGTCAGTTTAGTCTCGCCAATGCATGAGCAAACCATTCGTAATAACGAAGGTATCATCAATATTCATGCCGTCACTAACAGTAAACTTAATAACCAAACCCAAGCGCAATTAGTGTTAGATGGCATAGTGAAAGGCGATCCTCAAACTGAACTCACTTGGACATTAGATAACGTTGATCGTGGTAGCCACCAGCTACAAATTCAACTAGTTAAAGGCGGCAAGGTTATTGCATCGTCAGACAGTATTACTGTTTATCTGCATCGAGCCACCGTGAAGGCAAACAAGCCAAAGCCAGTACAGCCTCGCTAACCCACAGTTTCACCAATTAACAGTGCCCGATCAGCAATAAACAGGTTACACTCAAATGCACCAAACTGGTGCATTTGACCGAAGCAACCATCATCATGGTTGTAGTAATCAACAAGGATGCTGATTGTGACTGCTGCATTTACCCCTGTAATTATTGATAACCTTGTTACTGCTGTGCTTCTGCTGGATGAAGCTCTCACGATAAGATTCGTAAACCCTGCAGCAGAGCAACTCTTATCTTCAAGTAAGCGTCGCCTACTAGGCACGGTTTTGCCTGATTTATTACAACACTCATCACTTGATCTCGATTTACTGTCCGGCACACTGCAAAGTGGTCAAGGTCTCGCTGATAGTGATGTCACTTTTGTCATTGATGGACAACGTTACTTGCTCGGCTTAAATGCCAGCCCGATTTCATGGCAAAAAGATCTGTTCGTGATGCTGGAGTTAAAGCCAATCGATCAGCAACGCCGTATCAGTCAAGAACTCACTCAATTAGCTCAACAACAAGCAGCTAAAGAATTAGTACGTGGCCTTGCCCATGAAATTAAAAATCCACTAGGCGGACTACGTGGCGCGGCACAATTGCTGGAAAAAGTCTTACCCGATCCAAGCTATACCGAATACACCCAGATGATCATTGAGCAAGCTGATCGTCTGCGTAATCTGGTTGATAGGTTATTAGGCCCTCAACGACCTGGAGTAAGAAAAGTCGATAATATCCATCTTGTGCTGGAAAAAGTCCGACAGTTAGTCTGCCTTGAAAACGATAGCAATATCATCATTGAACGAGACTACGATCCGAGCTTGCCCGATATTGAGATGGATGCTGAGCAACTAGAACAAGCCCTACTTAATATTGTCAGTAACGCTGCCCATGCGCTGAAAAAACAAGGCGGTGGCGCTATTAAGCTCAAAACACGCACCGCGCACCAAGCCTTAATCCAAGGCAAATACACCCGTACCGCAGCCAAAATAGAAATTATCGATAATGGCCCCGGTATCCCAGCAGAAATCCAAGATACCTTGTTCTATCCCATGGTAACGGGCAATGCCGATGGCACTGGGCTTGGGCTTTCAATTTCACAAAATTTAATCGATCAACATAATGGCAAAATCGAAGTGATCAGCTGGTCAGGACACACCAACTTCACTATCCATTTACCAATACAATAATAACTACAGGAGGATAAGGATGAGCAAAGGACTAATTTGGGTTGTTGACGACGACAGCTCTATTCGCTGGGTAATGGAAAAAACCCTTACGGCGGCTGGCATGAAATGTGAAACGTTCGCCAATGCTGATAGTGTACTTGAAGCGCTAGAGCGTAGCGTGCCTGATGTACTGGTATCAGACATCAAAATGCCGGGCACGGATGGATTAACCTTGTTGAAATTACTGCAGCAAGATTACCCACTGTTACCTGTGATCATCATGACAGCACATTCCGATCTAGATGCTGCTGTAAATGCTTATCAACGCGGCGCATTTGAGTATTTGCCTAAACCGTTTGATATTGATGAAGCGGTAAGTCTCGTGGAGCGCGCTGTCAGTCATAGCCAAGAGCAAAAACGCCAGCAACAACCGGAATCAGAAACCAAAGCAGTGCCTGAAATCATTGGTGAAGCCCCTGCGATGCAGGAAGTCTTTCGCGCGATTGGTCGCCTGTCTCGCTCATCCATTTCCGTACTCATCAACGGTGAATCAGGCACAGGTAAAGAGTTGGTAGCCCATGCTCTACATCGCCATAGCCCTCGAAGTAGCAATGCTTTTATTGCCTTAAATATGGCGGCCATCCCCAAAGACTTAATTGAATCAGAGCTTTTTGGTCATGAAAAAGGGGCATTTACTGGTGCAAATAGTGTTCGCCAAGGACGCTTTGAACAAGCCAATGGCGGTACCCTATTTTTAGATGAAATCGGTGATATGCCATTAGATATTCAAACCCGTTTACTACGCGTGTTAGCAGATGGGCAGTTCTATCGTGTCGGTGGACATTCTCCGGTCAATGTCGATGTACGCATCATTGCAGCAACCCACCAAAACTTAGAGCGATTAGTAGCGGACGGTGATTTTCGTGAAGATCTGTTCCATCGCCTGAATGTCATTCGTGTTCACTTACCCTCACTCAAAGATCGTCGCCAAGATATTCCACAACTGGCGCGTCATTTTCTCCAACGCGCTTCTAATGAACTAGGGGTTGAAGCCAAAACCTTACACCCAGACACCACCAAACAACTGGCTGCGCTTGACTGGCCGGGTAACGTTCGTCAGTTGGAAAATATCTGTCGCTGGTTAACCGTCATGGCAAGCAGTAATGAAGTGCTACCTAATGATTTGCCGCCTGAATTACTCGAAACACCGTTAAGCCATATTTCATCGGAACAAGACACACAGCATTGGCACCATGGTTTAGAGGTTTGGGCTAAACAAGCCCTACAACAAGGCAATGAAAACTTGCTCGGTGAAGCACTGCCACAGTTTGAAAAAATCTTACTAGAAACCGCACTGCATCATAGTCATGATTATAAACAAGAAGCGGCACGATTATTGGGTTGGGGAAGAAATACCCTCACTCGAAAACTAAAAGAGCTTGGTATTAACGATTAGTCGTTATAGTTTAGATGATAGTTGCAGGTGAAGACGATCACATTTAGCTGCAACTATCATGTTCAGGCTATACACTTTGCTTATACTTAACGCTCAGTTTTCACCGGAATCACCATAATGATAAACAAGCATCTTCCTTTGACGGACATTCACCGTCACCTTGATGGCAATATTCGCCCTCAAACCATCCTCGAATTAGGCCAACAATTTAATATGACGCTACCAGGTCATGATCTGGAAAGCTTACGTCCACACGTTCAAATTGTCGAAGCAGAGCCAAGTTTAGTCGCTTTCCTATCAAAACTTGATTGGGGTGTTGCGGTACTGGGTGATCTAGATGCTTGTCGCCGTGTGGCTTACGAAAACGTTGAAGACGCACTACGTGCACAAATTGATTACGCTGAACTACGCTTCTCACCTTACTACATGGCGATGAAACATAACTTGCCAGTGGCAGGTGTCGTTGAGGCAGTGATTGATGGCGTTAATGCAGGTTGTCGTGACTTTGGTATCAAAGCTAACCTGATCGGTATTATGAGCCGTACCTTTGGTGTTGAGGCATGTCAGCAAGAGCTAGATGCCCTATTAACACACAAAGATAAACTGGTTGCGATTGATCTTGCAGGTGACGAATTAGGTCAACCAGGCACGCAGTTCAATACTCACTTTAAACAAGTACGTGATGCAGGTCTACGTGTAACAGTTCACGCAGGAGAAGCGGCAGGCCCTGAAAGCATGTGGCAGGCAATCAACGAGTTGGGTGCGGTACGTATTGGTCATGGCGTAAAAGCTATTCAAGATCCAAAGTTAATGGATTACTTGGCTGAACATAAAATTGGTATTGAATCGTGCATCACCTCAAACATTCAAACCAGTACCGTCAGCAACATTAAAAATCACCCAATCAAGCCTTTCCTTGAGCACGGTATCTTAGCAAGCTTAAATACTGACGATCCTGCGGTTGAAGGTATTGAGTTACCTTATGAGTATGAAGTAGCGGCCCCTGCTGTTGGTTTAAGCCAAGCACAAATTGAGCAAGCACAGCGCAACGGTTTAGAGATTGCTTTCTTAACAGAGAGTGAGAAACAAGCCCTTCGCGAGATGGCAGCAAAACGCAGTTAATCACTCACGCGATAAAAATCAGATAACAAAAAGCCCCATTCGAGCAGTGCTGGAATGGGGCTTTTTCAGCAAATTTAATAAGATTAAATCACGCGTGAGAACTGTTGCTGACGAGCACGATCGCGTAAGTATTTATCGAAACACATACAGATATTACGGATCAATAAACGACCTTTCAGTTCAACAAAGATATGTTGTTCATCGACTGAAACTAACTCATCGTTGATAAAGGTTTTTAATAACGTTAAATCTTCAGCAAAATACTGATCGAAATCGATATTAAATTCCGCTTCAATCGCTTTTTTATCTAGTTGGAAGTTACAAATAAGGGCTTTGATCACTTCACGGCGTAGTAAGTCGTCTGCATCTAACGAGACTCCTTTCCACAGTGCGTTTTGTTTTTCTTCAATGTCTCGGTAGTAATGCTTTAGCTCTTTTTGGTTTTGCGCGTAGCAATCACCAATCATAGAAATGGCTGATACGCCCATCCCTAATAAATCACACTCACCTTGAGTGGTGTAACCTTGGAAATTACGGTGCAAAATACCTTCGCGCTGGGCAATCGCCAACTCATCATCAGGTTTTGCAAAGTGATCCATACCAATGAACTGATAACCCGCCCCTGTTAGGGTCGCAATAGTGTCTTGCAGAATACCAAGTTTTTCTTTGGCACTAGGTAATAGCTCTTCACTGATCTTACGTTGTGCTGCAAACAGTTTTGGCATGTGGGCATAGTTAAATACCGACAAACGACCAGGATTCATCTTCAGCACTTGCTCTAGGGTTTGAGCAAATACCTCGCGATTTTGCAATGGTAAGCCGTAAATCAAATCAAGGTTAGTTGAACGGAAACCAAGTTCACTCGCACGTTCAACCATCGCAAAGATAAACTGCTCGTCTTGCTCACGGTTTACTAGCTTTTGCACGTCTTTATTAAAATCTTGCACCCCGATACTTAGGCGGTTAAAGCCTTCACTGCGTAAGTGATCAAGAATATCGAGTTCGATTTCGCGAGGGTCAACTTCAATACTGATCTCAGCATCATCATCAAAATTAAACGATGCACGTAGACTGTTCATTAAACGGCTAATTTGCTCAGCCGTTAAGAAAGTCGGTGTGCCGCCGCCCCAGTGCAATTGGCTTACTTGGCGATCACCTAATAGCGTTGCACGTTGTTTGATCTCTTGCTCTAGCGCGTCAAGGTATTGATCGGCTTTGTGTTGGTGGCGAGTAATGATTTTATTACAGCCACAGTAGTAACAAAGCTTATGACAAAACGGGATATGAATATAAAGCGATAGCTTACGATCTGGGTATTGCTTACATGCCATCTCAAATTCAGCAGAGGTAAATGCTTCATTAAACTCTAACGCAGTTGGGTAAGAGGTATAACGTGGGCCTGAGTAATTATATTTTTCAATCAGGGCCTGATCCCAAATAATCTGCTCATTTGACATGACATATTTCCAATATTGTAGGGAGAATTAAGAGTTAACCGTGCCTATCGTATTACGACTTTCAGCACTTATAGTTTATAAGACAATACAACCATCGCCTAATCAGATTCAGCGATGGTTGTAATCGTTCAGATCAAATCATGAAGACTTTGTTGACAGGATAGCGTCGAGCTCTACCGCAATGGTTTCTTGTAGTCGAGTCTCTGCTTTCATTCGCTCGAGATCAAAACGCATACGTGCGCGTTTCTCTGTTTGTTGACGGGCTTCGCCACGTGGCATGTCTTTCACTACCTCGTATAGCTCATAAATTGCAGGGTAAGTCGCAGCAAAATCTACGCTCTTATCAGCCTGCAAAGCTTCCATCAACTTATACAAACGAATCGCCGCTTCAGACAAATCACACTGTCCCTGTTTGGTGGCAGCGGCAATAACAAATACGCTCTCTAAAATCGTATTATTACGCGTTTCAATAGCCTCTTTTTGTTGCTGTTCAGCACGGGCTAAAAAAACTTTATGGCGTTGATTTTGTTGGTATAGTTTGACTAATAAAAAGCTAGCATAAATACCAAGCGCGGTCACAATTGTGCCACCAATAACAAGCAGAAGCGTCAAATCCTGCAACGGTTACTCCTTACCGAACTTATCTAAATCCATCTTTTCAAATTGATCGAGTAAATCATCATCAGACTTCGCCGCTGGGCGGTAGTCATCTTCCTCGAACAATTCAACTTCATCTTCTTCCATTAAGCCAAGCTGCTTCATTAGCTGCTCGATGCGATCAAGTTTCTGATCGACTTGTTTTTGCAAGCCTGCGCCTAACTTCTCGCCTGCATCTAGGCGATCAAGTAGTACCATTAGCTGTGCATCGTTTTCTAGCATCGCTAATTCTTGCTCAGCTGTTAAACGACGTTGCTGTTTGGTCATCGGCTTTTTAGGCTCAACAATCAAAGGTACTGGTTTCTTACTGCCTAAACGTGGGTCTTTCTTCTGTGCTGCATTACGCTGTTTTGTTTCTTCAACGGCAGAATGGCGGCTACCAGTTTTTAAGCCTTTACGCTTTCTCGCTTTTTGGCGTTGGCGAGATTCAACTTCAAGTTGGCTTGGCGTTTTCTCACGGTATACCGCTGGGCCTTCAGAGCCAACCTTACGGCCTCTTTTCTTACGGGTCATTACTGGGTTTTCCTCAGCAAAATCACATCATTACCAACAAACTCAACTTCTAAGTCATCACGTTTAGCTAAAAAGCGAAACGTATCACGGCTAAAAAAGCTTACGTGGGTTGGATCGTTCTTATAATGCCAACGTTTAAAACCGTCAGCATCGGTTGCTAGCTTTGTCATCAAACCAAGCCAACCGCCCGGTTTGATCATACTCAGCAGCAGCCCCCATTCCTTCGCAGGCTGATAAAAATGTTCAATTGCCTCTGTACAAGTGACAAAGTCATATTGACGCGTTAATACACTCGGATCTGGTGCAAAATACGGGTCATAGATCGCCATATTATATCCCATTTCTTCCAACATAATCGAAAGCGTGGGACCAGGGCCACTACCAAAATCTAACCCCTCAGAGGCACTAGCAGGTAAGCGTTCCACAAGTGGTGTTGCAACACGACTTAAAAATTGGCGATAGCCCATATCTTCAGGGTTATTTTGGTGCTGATCGTAAACCGCTTTTTCTTGCTCTGGCGCGAGTTGTGCGTTCGGATCGGCAAAAATCAACGCACATTGCTGACAGCGAAAGTAGCTACGGTTTTTATCTTCTGCAAATAACACATGCTGTTCACTATGACACAGTGGACAAAGTTGCATGATCACTCTCCGGTATTGCCGATTATTAGCAAAATCGGAACTGGTATAAAATCGAACGGGCTATTCTATACCCAATTACGATGAAGATGTAGTTTTGCTGACTAATTGTGCAATTTAATCTGTAAATACGAGAAAGGTAGATGAAAGATCAGCAAGTTAATTGCTGTTAGTGGAAGTTTTCAGAGGTCAGAAAAGAAAAAAGCGACAGGTTTTCACCTATCGCTCTATGTGAACCACTGGTTCCATATTCTTTCTAGTCGATCCTAACTAGCGTGTAACATCCCGGTTAAGCAAAGTTCCATTTGTTATTGATGCTTTCCTTGCGAACTTTGTTGTTCGTCATCATCCTGATGAATTTTACTCTTCCATGTCCTATCCGTAGCGTTTCAACTCATCCTGAGTTGGCGATCCCTTTCGCTCATTATCTTCCTGATAATAATGCCACCATCCATGTGTGTACGTTATCCATTTCGTACATTGTATTGCTCAGACATCTTGTCTTTGCAAATCTTATCCTTAAGTGTCGTCCTGACAATCCAATTCGCGTCTTGCGTCAACCCTAGTCATCCTAACTAGACTTCCTGTGAATCCTTCGAGCATCCTGCTCATGCCATCCTAGCGCTTCCATCCAATGTCGCTCTCCCTGTCGACATGAGATAATTTACCTTAATCTATTATTGAAACAATGTGCCGATATCACACTTTAAATAGTGGAAAACACCAATCTAACGCAAGCCATTGTTATTAATAACGATTACATTTTTGAGCACAAAAAATAGAGCAAAATAAACCTGCACGAATGGCAGATCTCTCACAAGCTGCTGAGCAAATAAGACAGAGACAAAAAATGGCTCTGAATAAGCGTTGAGAAAAACGGTTAAAACAACAACATAGCGACAATAAAAAAGCAGCCAGATGGCTGCTTTCTTTAATCTTTTATTACTGGTGATTAGTGCAATCCACCAACATATTGTGACAACGCATTAATTTCTTCATCACTGAGCTTCGCAGCAAGAGAACGCATCATCGCATTCATATCGTTGGCGCGATTGCCTGAGCGGAATTTCTCAAGCTGAAGTTTCACATATTCTGCATTCTGACCCGAAATCTTAGGGAAGCCAGATAAGCTAGTACCATTACCACGAGGACCATGACAAGCTATACAGGCAGCAACACCACGTTCAGCATCACCAAAACGATATAGCTGTTGTGCTACTTCAATCGACTCTTCAGAGGAAGTGTTATCTGAAATGGGTAAAGAAGAGTAGTAAGCAGCAAGATCTGCCATATCTTGGTCAGAAAGAGCCATGGTCATACCTCCCATGACAGGGTTATTACGTCCTTGTTTTCCTTCGGTAATCATTGCCAGTTTGTATTCTTTTAATTGCTTTTCTATGTATGCGGGGTGTTGTCCTGCCAGTTTAGGGTATTGCGGCATTGCGGCGGCATTACCATCTGTGCCGTGACAAGCTGCACACGTTACTGCTTTCGCCTTACCCGCTTCGATATTGCCTTCTTCTGCCATTGCCGAATAACTAGCAAGAAGGCTTAATATTAATATTAATTTCTTCATGACATTCCATTTATAATTATAGGGCTTCCACTATCACAAGTAATGCTTAAATACATAGTATACAATACGATCACAAACCAAGCTCGGTTTAACATATTTTATACAATTTCACATAAAAGTAATCAGTCGACTACATGAAGACTTGACGGAGTTAACAGTGAATCAACCTCTCAACTACAGAAATACAAGTTTTATCACAAGTGCACCGGATATTCGTCACTTGCCACAAGATGCAGGCGTTGAGATCGCATTTGCTGGTCGCTCCAATGCGGGTAAATCAAGTGCGCTAAACCGTATTACGGATCAAAAAAGCCTTGCACGTACTTCTAAAACCCCTGGCCGTACTCAGCTGATCAACATGTTTGAAGTTGTTTCTGGCTGTAACTTAATCGATTTACCGGGCTATGGCTTCGCACAAGTACCACTTGAAATGAAGTTAAAATGGCAAAAATCACTAGGTGAATACCTGCAACGTCGTGAATGTTTGCAAGGCCTAGTGGTACTAATGGATATCCGCCACCCAATGAAAGATCTCGACCAACAGATGATCAGTTGGGCAATTGAAAGCCGTTTACCAGTATTAGTTCTACTTACTAAAGCTGACAAACTGAAAAGCGGTGCGCGTAAAGCACAAGTGCTTAAAATTCGCCAAATGACTGCTGAGTTTGGCGGTGATGTGCAAGTTGAAGCTTTCTCTTCACTAAAAGGTATCGGTGTGGATCAAGTTCGTCGCAAGCTAGATGAATGGTATGCGCCAGAACTAGAGCGTCAACGCGTACTTGCCGCTGGTGATGATGAATTCCCAGAACAAGATGCTGAATAAGATTTAAATGCCTAGCTCTAAGGAAGGAGCTAGAAAAATTCCCCACCATCATGGTGGGGCAATGGGAGAGAAATAGGAGGTCGTTTTAGTTTTGTTCAACGAACATGAATTATTTCTCCTTACGACGCAATCCCTTCCCTTCAACTGGCTCCAGTTACACTAATTTTTGAGACTCTCCACTCGTTATATTGCTCTATCACAATATAAATGTTTCCTATCTTTACTTTCATTAGTACATTATTTTCTTAACAAAATAACAACGTAAAATGTTAATACGTTGATTTTTATTCTGGAAGTTTATTACAAACTCGTTTTCTTAAAAAATAGGCAAAAAAAAACCACTCCCAAAAGTTTAGGAATGGTTATTTCATGGATTTGTTGCTGAGTTGATAATCACACCAGCTCTTAACAGCAAATATGAACAAGAAGCTGTATTTAGTATAACGCCTGTTTTTATTTTTTAAAGTATTTACTCTAAAAAATCACTGAAATAATCATCACCACCGATGAAAAATGGATAATTAACAGGCTAAATGGCACGACAAAACCCTATTTAGTCTATTTATTGGTGATAAATAGTACAAAAGCGGGGGGATGTAATAAATAAGGAAAACAATAAAAGAGAGAGATGAAGCGAGGTGGAAAAGTTGACTAGCGCCCAATAAAAAACGCCCCGGTCCAAAGTGAGACCAGGGCGGCTGAATCAGCCAAATCCAATAACGTGAAACAAAAGGTCTGAAAGATAGAACATCTTACCTCTGTACCCTACGTCTGTAACTGTATATCAAATGTGCAGTTTTTGGAACCCCTTGATGTAGTTTTTTTTCACTTTGATGTAAGTAAATTTTACATTTCGGGTTTTATTTGGCGCTTATTTTTAACAAAAAAAATAGCCAGCTAATGGCTGACTATTTAATGATAAGTTTGATGATTACAACTCAGTCTTAGTGCGCTTGATCCCAGTTATCACCGAAACCAGCATCCGCAATCAATGGTACATCTAATGTCGCTGCCTGCTCCATCAATGCTTTTACTTCAGCAGTCACGGATTCAAGTGCTGATTCTTTCACTTCAAACACCAATTCATCGTGTACTTGCATTAATAAACGCACTTCATCTTGAGGTTGTTGCTGCACCCAATGATCAACCGCAATCATTGCGAGTTTAATAATATCTGCAGCCGTACCTTGCATTGGGGCGTTGATCGCTGCACGCTCAGCGGCTTTACGACGTAAGCCATTACGCGACTTAATATCAGGCAGGTACAAACGACGACCAAATAAGGTTTCAACATAACCTTTTTCTGACGCAGTATTACGGGTGCTTTCCATATATTCCAACACGCCTGGATAGCGTTCAAAGTACACGTTCATGTAATCTTGCGCTTCATTACGTCCCATATCTAGCTGCTTCGCCAAACCAAACGCACTCATGCCGTAGATCAAACCAAAGTTGATCGCTTTAGCACGACGACGTTGCTCACTGCTTACCTGCTCAATATCTAAGCCAAGGATTTCAGCAGCCGTTGCGGCGTGGATATCTTTACCATGACGGAAAGCATCCAGTAGCGCTTTATCACCCGATAAGTGCGCCATAATACGTAATTCAATTTGCGAGTAATCGACCGCTAAGATCTTGTAGCCACTTTGTGCGACAAACGCTTGGCGAATACGACGACCTTCTTCATTACGTACTGGAATATTCTGCAGGTTTGGATCGCTTGAAGATAGACGACCTGTTGCTGTAACCGCTTGATGGTAAGAAGTGTGAACTCGACCCGTTGCTGGGTTCACCATCTTAGGTAGTTTATCGGTGTAAGTAGATTTCAGTTTTGCAAGTCCGCGATATTCTAAAATCAACTTAGGCAATGGGTAATCAAGCGCTAACTCTTGTAACACTT
The DNA here is from genome assembly GCF_030685535.1 of Photobacterium leiognathi. Taxonomy (NCBI): domain Bacteria; kingdom Pseudomonadati; phylum Pseudomonadota; class Gammaproteobacteria; order Vibrionales; family Vibrionaceae; genus Photobacterium; species Photobacterium leiognathi. Next base: position 3,143,936 of record NZ_CP131601.1, read on the forward strand.
CTTCATTGGTTGAAGGTGTACCTGATGGAGTTTTCTTTAGAACCGGTAACCCCATCTTTTCAAACAGGATCGCTTGCAGCTGTTTCGGCGAGCTTAAATTAAATTCTTGATCGGCAATTTCAAACGCTTTCTTCTCAAGCTCATCAAGACGTGCTGCAATTTCTGTCGATTGTGCGCCAAGCAACATACTATCGACATACACGCAGGTGCGCTCCATACGTGAAAGCACTGGCACTAATGGCATTTCGATAGTGTCAAAAACGTGCTTAAGCTTTTCGTCAGCTTCCACTTTTGGATATAACGCATTGTGTAAACGCAGAGTAATATCAGCATCTTCTGCCGCATAAGGGCCAGCTTGCGCTAAATCGATTTGATTAAACGTTAGCTGTTTTTTACCTTTACCTGCGATCTCTTCAAAGCTGATGTTCTTATGCTCAAGATAACGCAGAGCTAGGCTATCCATATCATGGCGGCCAACAACACTGTTAAATACATAAGATTCCAGCATGGTATCAAATACAATACCCTGCATTTCTATGCCGTAACGCGCCACAATACTGGCATCAAACTTTAAGTTCTGACCAATTTTGGCTTGATTTGGATCTTCAAGCAGCGGTTTTAATTGAGCTAATACCCAATCACGATCAAGCTGTGCTGGCGCATCAAGGTAATCATGAGCCACGGGTACATAGGCCGCTTTTCCTTCTTCAATGGCAAAAGAGACACCGACCACATTGGCAGTCATGTAATCCAAACCATCAGTTTCAGTATCAAAGGCAAAGGCTTTCGCTGCCTTTAGTTGTTCAAGCCATACGTTGAAAGCTGCTTCATCCAGAATGATTTCATAACCACTGCGATCAATAGTTGGAGCTACTGCTTTTTTCTCAGCTGGCGCATTGCCAGATTTTTCATCCGCAACTATACGACCATCGCTACCTTCTAACATTTCTGTTAGCCAACGACGGAACTGTAACTTACCAAATAACTCAGTTAGTGCATCAGTATCAGGCACACCTTTACGAAGTTCATCAGGTTTAACATCAAGCTCAACATCTAATTTGATCGTCGCAAGCTTGTATGACATGTAAGCGGCTTCTTTATTATCAAGCAACTTTTTAGCCATGGTTTTAGAGCCACGGAAACCCAATGGTGCAATGTCATCAAGGTTGTCATACAGCGCATCTAAACCACCGATACCGGTTAATAATGCTTTTGCGGTTTTCTCACCCACACCCGGTACACCTGGAATGTTATCCACTTTATCGCCCATCAGAGCAAGGTAGTCGATGATCAACTCAGGACCGATCCCAAACTTATCCACAACCCCAGCTGGATCCATCACTACATCTGTCATGGTGTTGATCAAGGTAATATTTTGATCCACCAGCTGCGCCATATCTTTATCACCCGTACTGATAAGTACCGGCATACCTTGCTGTGAGGCTTGGGTAGCTAGCGTACCAATCACGTCATCGGCTTCAACCCCTGAAATCGAGATCAATGGTAAGCCCATGGCTTTGATCACAGCATGTAGCGGCTCGATCTGACCACGAAGATCATCCGGCATTGGAGGACGATTAGCTTTATATTCAGGGAACATATCATCACGGAAAGTTTTACCTTTCGCATCAAAGATCACCGCAATATGCTCTGTAGAGAACTGGCGTAACATGCTACGCAGCATATTCACAACGCCATAAACAGCACCTGTTGGCTCACCGTCAGAATTGGTGAAATTGGGTGCTGCGTGGTAAGCACGATAAAGGTATGAGGATCCATCAATCAGGATCAATGGATTTTCTGGAATAGTTGCCATAGGGTTATTCTTATATCCAAGCGATAAGTCGTTCAAGTTAGCTCTATTATCGACCATATTAGGCGCTGAGCGACAGAAAAAATGCAATAACTCATAGAATGCCATGCCCTGAGGCAAGTGTTAACCAATGATTTCTACAACCCTTCCGTTTTCTGTGGATAACTTTGTTAGTATTTAATTTATGCCAGTTGATCGTTTTTTGCTTAATTTTAAAAAGTTAGAATGATTTTATTTGTTATCATGCACTTATGCGTTAACAGCAAATTAGATCCTCGATCCCAATTTGATCAATCATTGTGGAAAACCTTCTTTGGATAAACTTTTATCCCCTAATAATCCAATAAAAATCAGACGATTTGCTTAGTAACAATGCCAAAACGAAAGGAATTGCGGTAATTTTAAGCGAGTGAAGGCTTTTACAACGTGAGTTATCTGAAAATCTACCGTGGTATGGCGTTGATAAATGTTATGACGATCCTATCAATGCCAGTCATGCATCAAAGACGAAAAAACGATCAAACGAATAGAAAAGACTAAAAAAAGAAAAAGCGACGCTACGTAATGTGGCGTCGCTCAGCAGAAGTGGTGTTCGGTTATCAGCCCTACACTAATAACACGCTACCTTAGCTGTAGTACACTGGAAGCAATGTGAGCAATGTCGTGCCATCAAAGCGATATGATTATGTTCCATCCCTATCGCCTGAGTGCCTGTTAATAATAACCATTCTCAATTAACTTGCAAGTACTTTATTGAGAATAATTGTCATTTAGGCGTTATTTTTTAACCAGTGCTTTGCGAAAGTGTAAGCGATAATCGAGTACCCCTTCTTTTTTCTCTATATCTTCAATAAGATAGCCATTTCGCATTAATAATCTCACCATTGCAGGAAAGCGGTTTCTCGATTTAACCGTGAGTTGTTGATAGCCCTGATCAATAACCCAGGCTTCTTGTGTTTCTAACAATGCTTGTGCCACACCGTGCCCACGCCCTGCAGGCAATACACCACCGAGCCAGCTATAAAATACTTGCTTATCGAGCGCATAACCTATTTTCACTCCAACTAACTGTTGCTGGTTTTCAGCAACTAAGATCAAAGCAGACTTATTTGCTAAACGTGCCGTTAACTCTGCCAAAGAAATAGGAGCGGCAAATTCCACAATACGATGGAGCACTTCAATAGCTTCTTCGATGCTCGCTTCTCTTATCTGTAAATCCATGTTGTTCTTCTCCATCATTAAAGTGAAAAAAGCCGATCATGCGATCGGCTTTATTATCTTTATATTTCATCCCAACCATTATTGATTGGTTTTCACTGCCCCGAAAGGCTGTGGCGATACTGCGGTTAGTTTACCAATTAAATAATTGAGCAAGACACCGTACATCGGCACAAACAAACCTAAGCTGATGATCAATTTAAAGCTGTAATCCACCAGCGCGATTTCCGTCCAGTTTGCTGCCATAAATGGATCTGGGCTTTGGTAAAATGCAATGCCAAAGAAAGCAATGGTATCAATGGCATTACCAAAGATAGTTGAAGCCGTTGGTGCTACCCACCATTGCTTTAACTGACGTAGACGGTTAAACACTGACACATCTAAAATTTGCCCTAACAAGTAAGCCATAAAACTTGCGATCGCAATACGGGCAACAAACAGATTAAACTCACCTAAGTGGCCTAACCCTTGATATTCACCTTGGAAAAATACGACCGAAAGGACATACGACACCACTAAAGCGGGCGTCATGACGCGAAAAATGATCTTACGTGCCATGCCTGCTCCGAAAATGCGGACAGTTAAATCAGTAGCAAGAAAGATAAAAGGAAAAGTAAATGCGCCCCATGTGGTGTGATAACCAAATACGGTGAACGGGAGTTGTACTAAGTAGTTACTTGATGCGATCACCAAAAGGTGAAATAGCACTAAGTAGCCTAAAGCTTTACGTTGTTGTTGCGGAGTAAAAGAAGGTGTTGCGTTAGATTGAGATAAAGCAGTCGTCATGTGAGACCTTTTTGTCAATGGGGGGAGGGAACCCAAACATACTTTGTTGCCAGCGTTTTATCGCCAACAACGACCAGGTCGGCGATTATACAGAAACCAGCTTGCTTGCCTAGCTTTTGATCTTACCAGCGAGATTAATTTAATAAGCTCGCAATAAAAGTGAGTGTTTCTTCATCGTCATCACTCATGGCTTCAAGCCATAACGCCCCACTGTAATGCTCACCTTTTAACAGCAAACGACAACCTTCAAAATCAATCAGCCAAATATGTAGATCGGCATTGCTCTCTTTCTCCACCACAGTAGCATCAATGGCGAGTAACAAAGATTCTGCGATTGCATCAAAACTATCGAAATCAAATTCAGGACTTTCAATCGATAAAAAACGCGCGTCGCGATCAAACTGACGAATACCGAATACGTGACTTGTTACTGCTGTCATCATGACTCCTATTTATTGCTTTAAATAGCGGGTTTCAATCCTTGTTATCCCTTGATGTAACCAAGTGTTAATTAGCATTACAAAGGTTAAGGTTGCTCTAGTATTCCACTTCTTATCATGGTCTTATTAGGCTGCTGCTAGAGCACGTTATCGCGAGTCCCGTCGCATGACCTAGCAGTCCGGTGAAATGAATATTCCACCAAATACGCAAGCTGTTTTGTCGTGACCAAACACCCTATTAAGGCTGTTTCTTTAACGCATTCTAGCCGGGCTTACCATGAGCCCGGTTTTTTTATGCCTGTTTTTTGCTATTTCGCGCTTAATGCGGCTCATCAATAGCGAGTAAATGATCGCGGATCAAACCGAGAAAAACCTCACCATATTTCTCAAGCTTTCGCTGCCCAACCCCGTTTACTGCCAGAAAATCGCCGTTTGATGTCGGTAATCGCTCTGCCATTTCCATTAAGCTGGCATCATTAAATACCACGTATGGTGGCAGATCTTCTTCATCAGCAATGGCTTTACGCAACTTACGTAACTTGGCAAAAAGCTTTTTATCGTACTGACGATTCACCAACTTGTTCACTTTCATCGTACGAGCAATGTTATCAAGTCTAGGTACTGCGAGCTCTAAGCTGACTTCTGCACGCAATAAAGGACGGGCTTTTTCCGTTAGCTGCAACACCGAGTTACGACTAATATTTTGGGTTAAGTACCCTAAATGAATTAACTGGCGTAATACACTGACCCAATATTCATGGCTGTAATCACGACCGATGCCATAGGTGCTGAGTTTGTCATGCCCATGCTCTCGAATGCGTTGGTTTTGCATCCCACGCAGCACTTCCACAATATAGGTAATACCAAAGCTTTGCTGCACACGGTACACACAAGATAACGCTTTTTGCGCCACTTCCACCGCATTGAAACGCTTAGGCGGATCTAAACATACATCGCAGTTACCACACGGCTCATCACGGTGCTCACCAAAGTAATGCAATAACACCTGACGACGACAAGTTTGCGCTTCGGCAAAAGCGCCCATCGCATTGAGCTTATGTCGCTCAACATCTTTTTGTTGCCCTTCTGGCTTTTCATCTAAGCAGCGACGTAACCATGCTAAATCAGCAGGATCGTAAAACATTACCGCTTCAGCAGGTAAGCCATCACGTCCTGCGCGCCCTGTTTCTTGGTAATAGGATTCGATATTACGAGGAATATCAAAATGCACCACAAAACGGACATTGGGTTTGTTGATCCCCATACCAAAAGCAACGGTAGCCACCACAACATGAATATCATCACGTTGGAAAGCATCTTGCACATGCACACGCTCAGCATGCTCAAGCCCTGCATGATAGGCTTCAGCACGAATACCGTTGTCTCGCAACTTCTCGCTGATCTGCTCTACCTTTTTACGGCTATTACAATAAATGATGCCGCATTGGCCTCGCATACCTTCTATATAGCGAATGATTTGCGTCAGCGGCTTGTGCTTTTCCCATAAGGTGTAACGGATATTGGGACGATCGAAACTGCCCAAATACTCATGAGGCTGCGATAAGCCTAGGCGCTGAATAATGTCATGACGGGTGGTTTCATCAGCGGTCGCGGTAAGTGCCATCACGGGCAGATTATCAAACGACTGCTTAAGCAAACCTAACGCCGCATATTCAGGTCTAAAATCATGTCCCCATTGGGAAATACAGTGAGCTTCATCGACGGCAACCATTGCTAGCGGCACATCACGCAAGCGATCAATAAAATCGTGGGTTAACACGCGTTCCGGTGACACATACACCAGTTTCACGCTGCCAGCTTGCATCGCTTCAAACACAGCTAAAATGTCATCACGGCTCATGGTGGAGTTAATGTAAGCGGCAACAACACCATTGGCTTTGAGTTGGTCGACCTGATCTTTCATCAAGGAGATCAAAGGGGAAATAACCAAGGTTACTCCCTCTTTTAATAAAGCAGGGATTTGATAGCACAAGGATTTACCACCGCCTGTTGGCATGATCACCAAACAGTCTTCATCACGGTTAACGGCATCAATCACATCCTGTTGACCCACGCGAAATTGCTGGTAACCAAAAACATCTTGGAGAACAGATTCACAACAAGGAGCAGATAACGTAGAACAAGGTTCACTGTGACAAACGGATGACATGGTAAGGCTCTTGGCTAAACAGGGCGTTCATTCTATACCTAAAGCCCCCATTGATGCGAGGCACTAACTGGGCTATCAATGAAAAACGCAGCCCTGTTTTTCCCTAACCTTTTCTCCCATAATAAAAATAAATGCTGGAATAATCACCACCTCACTATATATACTGCTAAAGAATAAAATTTAACCAACTTTAGATTTGGAGTTTCATGGAAGATAACAACAATCTAGCAAAACGTGGCATCATTCTCGCTATTGCTGCCTACACCATGTGGGGCATCGCACCGATTTATTTTAAATCACTATCACAAGTCACTGCCTTGGAGATCCTGAGCCATCGTGTGATTTGGTCATTCTTTTTTCTCGCCCTGATCATCATCATCGGTCGTCAACGCCATCGTGTTAGCGCGATCTTAAAGCAGCCCAAAACCCTCTTTTTACTCCTCATCTCAGCTCTATTAGTTGGCTGTAATTGGCTTATTTTTATCTGGGCGGTGAATAATGATTATATTTTGGATGCAAGCTTAGGGTATTACATCAACCCACTGCTAAACGTGTTGCTTGGGATGCTTGTGTTAGGGGAAAGGTTACGCCCGCTGCAATGGGGAGCGGTACTGATTGCTGCCATCGGCGTGATTGCCGAGCTGATCCAATTTGGCTCACTACCATGGATAGCTTTTGCCCTTGCGATCAGTTTTGGCTTTTATGGTTTGCTTCGTAAGAAAATCAATATTGATGCCCAAACGGGTCTTTTTATTGAAACTTGCGTTCTGCTACCGCTAGCAGCCATTTACCTTATCTTTATTACTGATAGCCCTACAGCCAACCTTGACCAAAACCCACTGGATTTAAACCTATTACTTTTTGCCGCAGGTATTGTGACCACCTTACCACTGCTGTGTTTTACTGGCGCTGCCACCAAGTTGAAATTCTCGACCTTAGGTTTCTTCCAATATATTGGCCCGAGTTTGATGTTTATTCTCGCCATTTTTCTTTATCAAGAACCGTTTAAATTAGAGCATGGGATCACCTTTGGCTGTATTTGGTTCGCCCTGCTGTTGTTCAGTGTTGATGGTATTCGTACTCACCGTTTGCAGTCTTCTCAAGTGAAACGACACCGTAAAGTACCGTGATGTGAAAGATCATGTGATATGTATGATATATCTCTCATTTTTATTACCTAAACCTATAAATTTAAAGTATAAAATAGTGTTCAGTTACGTCATTTAGCCCACTCAGAAGGATCATCTATGCCAAGGTTTGCCCCACCTTTTGCCCTGTTATTGAGTGCTTGTTGTTTTTCATTACCTGTTTTTGCCAATGAAGCATCACAAGCCTCTGATAATATTGAGCCAGAACCAACCATTAGTCAGCAATCTCAGCAACTGGTGAAGGGTAAAGAATGGATGATCGCCACTGCTAATAAATATGCCAGCGAAGCAGGAGCTGATGTTTTAAGTAAAGGCGGCAGTGCAGTGGATGCGATGATCACTGCACAATTGATTTTAGGCTTAGTAGAGCCTCAATCGTCAGGTATTGGTGGCGGTGGGTTCTTGGTTTATTGGGATAGCGACAACAACCAAATGACAACCTTTGATGGTCGAGAAACCGCACCTTTTGCTGCCACTCCCCGTTTGTTTCAAGACAATCAAGGTAAACCGCTAAAATTCTATGATGCAGTTGTTGGTGGGCGCTCAGTCGGCACGCCGGGCACCATTAAACTCTTGTGGCGAAGCCATCAGCAATACGGCAAATTAGCGTGGAAGAGCCTATTTTTACCTGCGATTAAATTGGCAAAAGATGGCTTTATTGTCAGCCCTCGATTAGCGGCAATGATTGAGCAAGATGCACAGCATTTAAGTCGTTATCCAGCAACCAAAGCCTACTTTTTTGATAATGATGGCACCCCTATAAAAGCAGGCACTAAGCTAACCAACCCTGCTTATGCTAACACCTTACGCCAAATTGCTGATTACGGCCCCAAAGCGTTTTATCAGGGTGATATTGCCCGTGATATTGTCGAAGCCGTACAGCAAGAAGAAGGCAATCCAGGGGTATTAAATACCATGGATCTTGCCAGCTATAGCGTCAAACAACGAGAGCCTATTTGTGCTCCTTATCGTCAATATCAAGTGTGTGGCATGGGGCCACCAAGCTCTGGCGCACTGACATTAGGACAAATATTGGCAATGCTAAATCATTATCCGCTGGCGAAATTAGGCGCTGATAATGTCGAAAGCTGGCGCTTAATTGGTGATGCTTCACGCCTTGCGTTTGCCGATCGTGGTCGCTATATGGCTGACAATGATTATGTACCCATGCCAACCCGAGGCTTATTAGATCCAACTTACATAGCGCAACGTGCGGCATTACTACAGGGCAAGCAAGCATTAACCAAAGTAGAGCCAGGCTCGCCACCATGGGATCATGCGCAGAAACAAACGAGCAATGAAGCGATTGAGCTGCCATCGACCACTCATCTATCCATTGTTGATAAAGAAGGCAATGTGGTATCGCTCACCTCTACCATTGAAAACAGCTTTGGCTCACGTTTGATGGTCCGTGGCTTTTTACTTAATAACGAGCTCACGGATTTCTCATTCCGTAGCCAAATTGATGGTGTCCCTGTTGCCAATCGCATTGAGCCGGGCAAGCGTCCACGCTCGTCAATGACACCGACGATAGTGATGAAAGATAATCAACCGGTACTGACCATTGGCTCTCCGGGTGGCAGTCAGATCATCGGTTATGTCGCCAAAACGCTGGTCGCTTACCTGGATTGGGGAATGGATTTACAGCAAGCGATCAATCTACCGAACATGAATAACCGTTTTGGCACCTTTGAATTAGAGCAAAACACCGCAGCAACTGCGTGGGCACCGAAACTCGAAAAACTGGGTTATAAAACCCAAATCAAAGATCTGAATTCGGGTATTCAAGCCATTAGCATTGCTCCAGAGCAGCTCACCAGTGCCGCCGATCCACGCCGAGAAGGCAAAGTGATCAGCCGATAATCCCACGTATCCATCATCAAAAAATAACAAAAAAGCCCAGCCACGAAATGTGCTGGGCTTTGTTTTATTTAAGCGGTTAATACTCGCTTAACGCTATTTATTACATTGGTGTTAGCTTCGCATACTGGGTCACCAACCATTTAATGCCTTCACCATTAAACGCAACTTGCACACGACTTTGTGCGCCACTGCCTTCAAAATTAATGATGGTGCCTTCACCAAATTTTGGATGCTCAACACGCTGACCTAGATTAAAGCCCGTCTCATTGAAGTTGTTATTTACTTGCGCTTGGCTAAAACGACCACTGCTTGCAGGACGTGACACTTGCGCTTTCATACGCACTTCTTCTACGAACTGCTCGGGAATTTCACGAATAAAACGTGATGGTTTATGGAAATTATCTTTGCCATATAAACGACGCATTTCTGCATAGGTGATATACAGCTTTTGCATCGCACGGGTCATACCCACGTAACACAAACGACGCTCTTCTTCTAAACGTCCCACTTCTTCGGTGGTACGTGAACTTGGGAACATGCCCTCTTCCACACCAACCATAAACACAACAGGGAACTCTAGACCTTTGGCGCTGTGCATAGTCATCAGCTGTACCGCATCTTCAAAATCATCCGCCTGACCGTCACCCGCTTCTAACGCAGCATGGGCTAAGAACGCCGCTAACGGGCTCATGTCTTCGGCTTCTTCTGGGATCTCAAACTGACGGGTCGCGGTCACCAATTCTTCTAAGTTCTCTATACGAGCTTGAGCTTTTTCGCCTTTTTCTTGCTCATACATCGCACGTAAACCGGAGTTACGGATCACTTCGTCAGTTTGTTGGTACATTGGCAATTCAGCGGTGTCGTCTTCAAGCGCATTAATAAGCTCGATAAAACGACGCAGGGCATTACCTGCACGACCAGCCAATACTTGCTCTTCCAGCAGCGCAATACTTGCTTGCCACATGGTTAAGCCACGATCTCGCGCGGCTAAACGAATGGTTTCTAAGGTGCGATCCCCCAAACCACGGGTTGGGGTATTCACCACACGCTCAAAGGACGCATCATCGTTACGGTTTGAGATCAAACGCATGTAAGACAACGCATCTTTAATTTCTTGGCGTTCGAAGAAGCGCATACCACCGTAAATACGATACGGCAAACCTGCTTGAATCAATGCTTCTTCCAATACGCGAGATTGGGCGTTACTACGGTACAAGAAAGCCGTTTCGTTCAAGCTACCACCCTGATCACGCCACTCTTTGATTTTGCCCACCGCAAAGCGTGCTTCATCAAGCTCGTTAAACGCAGAGTAAAGTGAAATCGGCTCACCTTCACCGCCTTCCGTCCACAGCTTCTTACCCATACGCTCGTTGTTATTGGCGATAAGTTCGTTGGCAGCGTTCAAAATATTGCCTGTTGAACGGTAGTTTTGCTCAAGGAAGATCGACGACGCTTCGTTAAATTCATTTAAGAAACGTTGAATATTTTCTACCTTCGCACCACGCCAACCATAGATCGACTGATCATCATCACCAACAATCATCACATGGCAATCAGGCCCTGCCATTAAGCGTAGCCACGCAAACTGAATGCTGTTGGTATCTTGGAACTCGTCCACCAAAATATGCTTAAAGCGCGCTTGATAATGTTCACGAATATGCTTGTTATCACGCAATAACTCGTAAGATCGCAGCAATAACTCGGCAAAATCCACCATACCCGCACGATCACAGGCTTCTTGGTAAGCGCTATAAATACGCAGCCAAGTTTTCTCCACCGGATCGTTATAAGTCTCTACGTGCTTAGGACGTAAACCTTCATCTTTTTTGGCATTGATGTACCACGCAGCTTGGCGGGCAGGCCAATGTTTTTCATCTAAATTCTGTGCTTTGATCAAACGGCGCAATAGACGCATCTGATCGTCAGAATCAAGAATATTGAAATCTTCAGGCAGACGAGCATCAAGGTAATGGGCACGCAACATACGGTGACATAAGCCGTGGAAAGTACCATTCCACATCCCCGCGCTGGAGCCTTGCATTAACTCATTAATACGACCACGCATTTCTGCTGCCGCTTTATTGGTAAAGGTCACCGACATGATCGAATACGGTGACGCTTGCTCTACCGATAACAACCAAGCAATGCGATGAACCAGCACACGTGTTTTACCACTGCCTGCACCCGCTAGTACGAGGTGGTTACCCAACGGTGCTGCCACCGCTTCTCTTTGTTTATCATTGAGCCCATCTAATAGGAGTGAAACGTCCATCGCTATCTACTGGTTATTTATACAATGGTGACGATTATAACAGCACGAAAAAAGATTGCCTCGATATCTTCATTTTTCCTGCCTTACTCAATTATTCGCAATATTTATTATTTTTTCGCAATAAAGTCACCACTTCTCCTTTCCTATAAGACAGAGCGTTTAAACGCCACTACAGAAAGTCTAGTCATCCCTGCGAATAGAAAGAGGAAATATTATGAACAAAGTAAATAAGTTAGCACTGGCATCAGCAATGACAGGTTTAATCGCATTAGCAGGTAGTGTTGCCTCTACCTCCGCAGTTGCTGGAGAAGCGAAAGAAAAATGCTATGGCGTAGCAAAAGCTGGGAAAAATGACTGTGCGACCAAAACCTCATCTTGTTCCGGTACCTCAAAAGTAGATGGTCAAAAAGATGCCTTTATTACGGTACCAAAAGGTATGTGTGACCGCCTTCAAGGTGGCTCTACAGAGTCAGCATAAATGAACACGCATGTGTTAACAGATTTGATTGGGGTGGGCTTACGCTCACCGCATCATCAAGATTTCATCGAGCAGTTTCCAAGCGTGGGCTGGTTAGAAATTCATAGTGAAAACTTTTTTAACCGCCATACACCACAGTACCAGCAACTCATGACTCTCATAGAGCACTATCCCATCAGCTGTCACGGTATTGGGTTATCACTGGGCTCTGCCGATCCCATTAACCTTGAGCATGTCAAACAACTCAAACAACTGATCGATGTAGTTAATCCAATCATGGTTTCCGATCACCTCAGTTGGAGTTCGATCGACGGCCAATATTTTAATGATTTACTACCGTTACCTTATACCAAACAAGCGTTAGATCTTTTTTGTCAGAAAGTTGTGCAAGTTCAAGATCTGCTTAATCGACAAATACTTATTGAGAACCCATCCAGTTATCTAAGCTTTGCACATTCTGTAATACCTGAATGGGAATTTTTAACCACCGTACAACAACGCACAGGATGTGGCTTGTTATTGGATTTAAATAACATTTACGTCAATAGCTTTAATCATCAGTTTGATTGCCAAACCTACTTAAATGCCATTAACCCAGAAACAGTAAAAGAGATCCACTTAGCAGGCTTTACCGTCAAACATTTTCCGCAAGGAGAGATCTGGATTGACACCCATAACCAGCCTGTTAGTGAGCCCGTGTGGCAACTTTACCGTCAATGGGTAGAGCAGCACGGTAAACATTTTCCCACCTTGATTGAATGGGATGCGGATTTACCACCATTAGAAAGATTACTCGCTGAAGCGGCTAAAGCAGACGTTATTCTGAAACGAGAACATCATCATGAAATATGCTGTAAAGAACGATCTTCACCACATCCAACAATCCTTTGCCAAAGCACTACAATATCGAGATAGCTCGGTATCTCAATCGATCAATGCCAACCACTTTAGTGCTGAGCAACGACTACAAATTTACCGTAATAATTTTATTCTTAGTCTCACTGAGATCTTAGCGGCCGTGTATCCCACCGTAAAAGCCATGATTGGACATGATTGCTTTGTCCAATTAGCAAGGCTGCATATTCTTCATTCACCACTGAGTGAAGGTGATGTCAGCATGTATGGTGAAGGATTTCATGTCACGATCGCAAAAAGCCCAACGGTCAATAAAGCCTTACCTTATCTCATCGATCTTGCGCAATTGGAGTGGTATCGAGATATCGCAAGCCGTATGCCTATCCAGCAACATCAATTCCCATTAGAAAAACTCCAGCAACTGCAAAACAGCAATGATCTTGATGCTTTTGGGCGCCATTATTTTCATATTCCAGACGCGACCTATGTGCTGAATAGCCCTTATAACGTTGGTGCATTGTGGCAACTAGTGCAAAACGAGATGTTGGAAACAACACAAACAACACCATCAGCTAACAACGATCCCTTTGCTGAGCTAGATATTAATCAGCCGCAAACTATCCTTATTCAGCAGCGCAACCGATATATTTTTACCCAAGGTATTTCAGCCCAATTAGGTGCACTACTCATCCATTGCCAACAACAAAAACCACTGAATCAAGCCTCAGATGAAATGCTAGCGCAGCTACCTTATTTACTTCAGTACCAATTGGTTAACGATATCTTGGAGGCTAACGATGGATAGTTTTATTCGCCGTATCGATCCCGTTTTTTCATTCTTAACCACTCCACTTATCCCAGTGCTTTTGCTCTTTACACGGCTATGGGTTGCGTGGGTCTTTTTCCAATCGGGCATGATCAAGTTTTCTAGCTGGGATAGCACCTTGTACCTATTTGAAAACGAGTATCAAGTCCCCTTTATGTCTTGGCTGTGGGCTGCCTATATTGGTACTGCCGTTGAAATGATTGTGCCTATTTTCCTTACGTTAGGGTTATTTACTCGACCAATGGCACTGTTACTTTTCGTTTTTAATGCTATAGCAGTAGTCTCTTACCCTGTATTGTGGGAGCAAGGTTTTTACGATCACCAGCTATGGGGAATGATGTTATTGGTCAATGTCATTTGGGGTGCTGGCAGCCTTTCATTAGATCACATCCTCAATCGCCAAACACCACAACATTCATCTTGTTAACTGAGTCCTAAACATGAAAAAAGCGACCGAAGGTCGCTTTTTTATTTCACTTTATTATTGCTCGAGTCCAACTATCGTAAGTAACTGTGATAGCTGCGAGATCTCGACATCAGGTAACGTCAGTGCTTTCGATTGCTGTAAAATGGGCTTGTTTTGATCGTTAAACCAACAGGCTTGAAAGCCATGTAATTTCGCGCCATAGACATCAGTTTTTAGATGATCGCCTACATGTAAAATCGAAGATGCAGGCAACTGTAATGTCTGTGTCGCCAAGTTAAATAAATCTGCTTCAGGTTTAGCTAAGCCATCTTTCCCAGCTTGAAACACTTCGACAAAATACGGCGCTAAGCCAATTTTTTTTGCATCCACATTGCCATTGGTTAACCCAATCAAAGGAAAATGCGCACTTAACGCTTTTAATACTCGGTGCGTTTCATCAGGAACATCGACTTGATTACGCACTTCAAGCGCAACCTCAAGCCCTTGTTGTGCCAACGCTTCAGCTTGTTTTAAACGAACACCTAACTGCATAAAGCCAATTTTCAACGTCTCGACACGCCACGCACTGACATCATGCCTTAGCATAGGATCAGCAGTTGCAAGTTGTTGTTTTAACCTCTGCCATGAATTTACATCCACTGCGATATGCGGCGGCAAGCGCTGCGTTAACCATGTAAACATCGCTTGCTCTACCCGTTGGATCACCGGACGGTTGTCATATAAGGTGTCGTCAAGATCGAAGGAAAGTGCACGAAATGGCGTTAATTGACGGTAAAAATGCATGATATCTCTTTAATTATCCGAAAATGACAATTACTTATTACGTTTCTTCGCTCGAGGATGGGCTTCATCGTACACTTTTGCCAAATGTTGGAAATCCAAATGAGTATAGATCTGTGTCGTCGATAAATTCGCATGTCCAAGCAATTCTTGTACAGCACGGAGATCACCACTGGATTCGAGCATATGGGTGGCAAAGCTGTGGCGTAATTTATGAGGATTAATATGGCTTGATACCGCTTGTTTTTGTCCCCATTCCGCCATCCTTTTTTGCACATTACGGGTTGATATACGATGTCCGAGTTTAGATACAAATAGCGCTTGTTCGTCAGCTTGAGCGATTGAATCTCGGAGTTTAAGCCACTTTGCTACCCACTCACGAGCAAGCCCTGAAAACGGTACAATACGCTCTTTATCACCCTTACCGATCACCCGTAAATCCCCTTTACTCAGGCTAATATTACGCAGATCGATACCGACTAATTCAGATAAACGTAAACCCGCACCGTACATCAGCTCCATCATAGCCCGATCACGGATAGCTAATGGATCATCTTCGTTCACATCCAGCAGTTGATTCATTTCATCAACATCAAGATTTTTCGGCAATGGACGCGATTTACGAGGAGCCGCCACGCCTTTCGCAGGATTAGCTTTTAATACGTTTTGATGAACCAGAAAATCAAAGAAACTCCGCAATGCAGAAAGACGCATGGCTAAGCTGCTGGCCTTTAAGCCATCACGCATCCCTTTACTGGCAATTTGACGTACCCAGCCTGCATCAACTTGCTGCCAGCTCTCTACTTTTAACTCCATTAATTGCTCTGCAATACGGGTTAATTGGCGCTTGTAGTTTTGTTGGGTATGTAAACTGAGTTCACGCTCACTACGTAAATACTCGTAGAAACGCTCAAGGGGTTGTTCCAAATTGCGGGGTAACATAGCTAGTCAATAACCTCACGGGTATATTGCCAATGCTCTATCAGATGACTGATGGTTGTCGCTAATTGCTCAACAAACAAGGTATCCATCTCTGGTTGAAAATGCCCACCATCGGCACTGGCAAAACTCAACACCCCATTGGCTGCTGAGCGACCTAAGGGCAATACAATGAATGAACCTAACTGTGGCGGATGAGCAAACAATAATTCAGCCTCAGGACGACGTAAACGACCTAAATAAGGGCGATCCTGCACTAAGCGAGAGCGATAAAAATCATTAAATCGGTGACGCGCTAGATACAGCAGTTCATCATCCGTGTCGAACAAACGCAGACAAACCGACAACTGTAATTGCTCGGCTAACGCTTCAACAATGGTGAGTACCTGATAGATATTATGGCATTGTAATAATTGTATTTGAGCATTCGAGAACATAACCGATAATTCGCCACTTTTCGTAGCGTTAACTAGCAATGTTGCTTGTTGTTGCTCTAATTCAGCAATCCGTAGTCGCAGCCGCTCAAGTTGAATATCGACTAAAGAGACTGTACCACGAGCTTGATGGGGGATCCGCACCTCACTTAACCACTCCGCTTGGTGTGAGAAAAAAGTGGGATTATTTCGCAAATAAGTGAGTACTGTTTGCTCATTCAGCACCTCGTTCAATTCATCCCCTGATGAACAAGTTTGCTGAGAAAGTGTTGTCATAGATTAAACTGTCCGTCAAAAACGTGTGCCGCAGGTCCGGTCATAAATAATGGTTTACCTTCACCAGCCCAACGAATGTGTAAATCACCACCCGGCAGTGATACTTTCACATTTTCATCCAATAAGCCTTGGATTCGACCAATTGCTACTGCCGCACAAGCACCACTACCACACGCTTGCGTCTCTCCTGCACCACGCTCATATACCCGCAAGCGTACATTGTTGCGATCAAGCACCTGCATAAAGCCAGCGTTTACTCGCTCAGGAAAACGTTCATGAGATTCCAGTAATGGGCCCAATGTATCAACATCTGCGGTATCGACATCATCCACAACGGTGACACAGTGAGGGTTACCCATGCTCGCTGCGCCACAAAATAGCGTTTGATCACCAGCACGTAAGATATAGGTTTTTTCAGCCTGTTTGGCTTTCATCGGAATCTTATTTGGCTCAAAAATCGGCACGCCCATGTTCACTGTCACTTGATTATCGTTTTCAAGTTTCAGGATCATTTTGCCCGCTTTAGTACTGACCGAAATATGATACTTATTCGTTAAGCCTTTCATCGAGACAAAACGCGCAAAACAACGAGCACCATTACCACACTGCTCCACTTCACTACCGTCAGCATTGAAGATACGGTAATGAAAATCGGTTTCTGGATCGTAAGGCGGCTCAACCACCAATAGCTGATCAAAGCCAATACCACGATGGCGATCCGCTAAGCGGCGGATCGCATCAGGTGAAAAAAATACATTTTGTGTCACGCAATCGACAACGACAAAGTCATTGCCTAACCCATGCATTTTGGAAAAATTAATCTGCATGATGTTCCTTAATTTTTATTCTTCGTTGCAGCCATGATCACTCAACAATATGTTCGAGTTGCCACAACTGCGCTAGCGTTTCACGTTCACGTACGAGGTGCACTTGCTCACCATCAACCATCACTTCTGCAGCACGGGCACGGGTATTGTAATTTGATGCCATCACAAAACCGTATGCTCCCGCAGAACGCACCGCCAGTAAATCACCTTGCGCTAAACACAAGCTGCGATCTTTACCAATAAAGTCGCCGGTTTCACAAATAGGCCCAACTAAGTCATACACCTGCGCTTCACCTTGACGAGGAATAACCAGGCACAATGCCTTGCCACGCAGAATACAATGTCGGGCGGATCAAATCGTTCATTGCCGCATCAACAATGGCAAAGTTCTTATGTTCAGTATGCTTTAGGAATTCGACTTTAGTCAGAAGAACACCTGCATTCGCTGCAATTGCACGACCCGGCTCAAAAATAAGCTCTAACTCTGGGTAATTTTCTAAACGCCCCAATAGCGCTTTGGCATAATCTGCCGGAAGCGGCGGTTGCTCGTCGCTGTACGTCACCCCTAAACCGCCACCAAGATCGAGATGCTCAATGGCAATCCCTTCGGCTTTTAGCTCATCAACCAGAGCTAATAGGCGATCCGTTGCATCAATAAACGGGGTGATTTCAGTAAGCTGAGAGCCAATATGACAGTCCATCCCCACCACTTTCAGGTGTGGCAAGCTGTGCGCTAAACGATACACTTCAACCGCTCGCTCAAAGGCAATACCAAACTTGTTATCACGCAGACAGGTTGAAATATAAGGGTGAGTTTTAGCATCAACATCTGGGTTAATACGCAGTGAGATAGGTGCAATCACACCTAGTTGCTCAGCCACCAGATTAAGACGCTCTAGTTCAGGTTCTGATTCAACATTGAAACACTTAATACCTAACTCAAGTGCACGTTTCATCTCAGCAGAGGTTTTACCCACACCTGAGAACACCACTTTCGCCGGATCGCCACCAGCGGCAATCACACGCTCAAGCTCACCTTGCGACACAATATCAAAGCCCGAACCTAAACGAGCTAAGACATTTAGCACGCCAAGGTTAGAGTTTGCTTTTACCGCATAACAAATAAGGTGAGGCTGCGTTGCAACGGCCTCATCGAAGGCTTTCCAGTGACGCTCTAGCGTTGCACGAGAATACACATAAAGTGGCGTGCCATATTGCTCGGCTAATTGCGCCAATGGCACGTCTTCAGCCCATAGCTGATCGTTTTGTTGGTAATTAAAGTGATCCAATGTTTTATCTTCCCTGTTGAGTAGCTGCTTTCAATTGCCACACTGTTCAATGTCAGTGTTTATTTATCTTTTACTTTGTTTGTTCTTGCTGTGGTGCATCTTTCGGCATGTAGAGTGCTCCACTCTGTCCGCAACCCACTAATGTTACGGTAGCCAACACAAAAATTGCTAATAAACCTTTACGCATAATTCAAAGCCAGTGATTATCAAACCAATGCCCTCTATAATCGCACCAAGAACAGGAAAAGCAATAGGACACAATAGGATGAATGACACTGAATTTCACCAATTAGCCGATTTAGCACTAATGCAAATCGAAGAAGGTATCGATGAATCCGGTGCTGACATTGAGCCAGAGACGACAGGCAATGTACTAACGCTAGAATTTGCTAACCGCAGCCAAATCGTTATTAACCGCCAAGAGCCGTTACATGAGCTATGGCTAGCATCAAAAACAGGCGGTTACCACTTTAAATATAATGGTAGCGAATGGCGTTGTACCCGCAGTGATGAAGAGCTATTTTCACTACTAAAACGTGAATGTTCTGTTCACGCAGGTGAAACAGTTGATTGGTAATGCCATCAGCCTATGCCACGGCAATAAATACCTATAAAAAAAGCCTTCATGTCGTGAAGGCTTTTTCATTTCAATCGCAGAAACGATCGAATATATGACTTAACTGTTCAGCATACCTGTAGAGTTCGCACCAAGATCCGGCTTTTTACGTGGCACTTGCCCACTCTTAAATGGCAATACTTGTAGCTTGCCATCATCGCTATGTACGATGTCGTAGAACTGAGGCAAGTTAAAGTTAATAAAGTTAGTCGCACTAAAGCGATCTTGCGCCGAAGTATAAAAACGGTTCACGCCATGCACCATCTCATCTTTATTACCACTACACTGACGGTACACTTCCATCTGGTTGGTTTCATCTAAGATGTAGATGTTGTAGCCCTGCTCACAATCTTCAAAGAAGAATTGAATCAAACCTTCACTGGCGTACGCATCAACAATCTGTGGTGGATGCGGCTCATCCATTTTACCCATTACCACATGAGGTACTTCACTGACTTTATTCGATGAAATACAACTGTAAAAATCCACTGGGTTTTCCAAACGTTGCACCGATACACCACGACGTTCGAAGAATAAGCCAAAGGTTTCTTCTGCGATACGGATAGCTTTAAATCGACGACGTTTCTCTTCTTCTACTGGCTTTAAACGCATTTCAATGCATTCTGCTACCAATTGGTACACCAAGTTACGGATCAAACCACGCATGTGTTTGCTGTAACAGAACACATCAACCGCTTCAGGTGGGATCGCATCATGGTGCATTTTTCCCAGCATGGTTTTCAGTGCATCTAACATCGCGTTATCGCCGCTAAAATTCAGCGTACGTACTTCATTCCAAGAGTTGCGGTAGATTAAATCTACACTACCGACTAAGCATTTCTGCTCAGGACCGTAACTGAAAATATCTGTCGATTTAAAATCAAACCTTACCGAGCGATTTTTTAACTCATTCGTTGGGTCATTTTCTAAATTAATAAACAACCCTAACTGGCGAATTTCACACGGGCTCGATAACGCCTGCAAGCTTGGATTTGGACGACGAATTGGGAAAGTATTACGAATATCACTGACCAATTGATACAACTTATCTAAATCAAAATCAGCGTCACGTACCACTGTGTGAAGGTGAGTGGATTCTGTCAGCAGGCCGTTGAAATAACTCCACGCCACTAATTTTGATAAATAGCGGTTATGCTCCAGCGAAGGTTGTCCCATGATCAAAAATGGGTCAATCGGCTGTTTATATAGATACCAACCCGCAGCATTACTACGACCTTCAGGCACCTGAATAAAGGTAATGTCTTCTTCGTGTAAATCCGGTGAAATTTGCGGATTAAGCAGCGTCACTTTACCTGGCAGCACCTCAAATGCCGCATACAGTTTACGCGCCAATATACTGATATCTTCAGGACTGATCGCAGAAGTAATATTGTTACGACGAGCAAAACGGATCAGGTTACGATAACTGAGCATTAACGCATCAAGCAGCTCATTATGAGCTTCTTTAACCTGCGCGACTTTCCAATCACGGCGGTGATCAAGCTCTTTGATCACGCTATCAGACCACTGCCATTGCTCGGTTAAATGTTTTAGCACTCGGCGACGCCAAGGCACAGAGCCTGCACTTGGTTCACGAGACAACTTTTCATGAGTCTTTAAATAGAAACAGCGACGCACCAGATCAAGACGACGGTGATCGTCAATACGCTCAAGGTAACGCGTGACTTTTTCTAGCATTAAATAGTAAGCATCCATGCAGTATTCACTGCGATCTTCGGCGAAGAAGCGACGCTTACCATCCAAGCTTAGTAACTGGGTATGTGGGTATTCCCAAGAATACGCTTCCAGCAAAATGGCCTTTAATACCGACTTATAAGGTGAGTCGATACTTTTATAAAGTTGCCATAAGCTAGAGCCAAAGTACTCTTCTGCAGGAATACGGGTTAAGCCACCAAAATCAATCCACTCATCAAGATTGATGTATTCTTGCTCAACAATATAAGCCACATATTGCTCATAGCACTCTTCCATTTCTGGCGGCACCATAAACCATAATAGTGGCAGCCCCGCTAAACACACAGCAGAGCGATAGAATTCGTCTAATAAAAGTAAATGCTGGCTCGAACCACAGTTCTCACCTGTCATGGCTTCTGAGAAGTTATGACGGAATCGATTTTCATCAATTAAGAAGAAGTTAGCTTCAACACCTTGCTCCATCGCCCACTCAGAAACGAGACGGCACTTGCTATCAAGCGTGGTACGCTCAGCTGGGGTAAGTGAAGTTCGGATACAAACCCAGATATCAAGATCGCTAGTTAAGCTTTGCCCCATAGACGAGGTACTACCCATGGCATATAAACCAGTGATAGGGCATTCGTTATCGTTAAGCAATAGAGGTTCGACCGAGAGATCGGCAGAATGGGCGCAATCATTCACGAACTGTTGTTGGACATCGCTAACAACAAATTTCGCGATCCCTTGAGGTACCTGTTGGTCAAGAAAACCAGGTAATGCAGGGTGATTGTAATGAAGTAAGACAGGCAACAAGTCGAACACTTGCACTGATTGAGCACTCATCGCTAACTTTGCTCGTTCGATACGAACATCTGTTAATGAATCAAGCCTGCCTTTCAGCGTCTTAATATAATTTTGCAAATTACTCTTCCAAGAGCTACCAGCGTTGAAGCACCCCAAATTTTGCCATTAGGAAAATAAGGGCTGTGTTAAATATGAGCAAAAACGTGATCAATGTAACACTTTTAATACCCATGGTAAAGATAATGCCAACCGGGGTAATGCAACAATTCTGTATGGTTCATCCATAAACTGTTACCTCAAATTAGTACAATGCTGAGTTAACGCCAGTCGATGGCAGATCATCACTTTATCATTTAAGGTAGATGTGATTAATATCACATTTTTTTAAACTATTAGCAACACAATAATATGCATATACTCCAATGGAACAAGCAAATTATCATCGAGACGTTGCTAATGGTACGATGTGCCTAATAAAAGAATTATAACCTTGTATATGGATCCCCAATACTTATGACCAGTCAACCAATCCGCATTGCAACACGTAAAAGCCCACTGGCTATGTGGCAAGCAGAATTCGTAAAAGCAGAGTTAGAGCAAGCACATCCAGGCATTGTTGTTGAGCTTGTCCCAATGGTGACAAAAGGCGACATCATCCTAGACACTCCACTGGCAAAAGTGGGTGGTAAAGGTCTATTTGTAAAAGAATTAGAAGTAGCAATGCTTGAAGGCCGCGCTGATATCGCGGTGCATTCAATGAAAGACGTACCTGTCGAGTTTCCTGAAGGCCTTGGCCTAGTGACCATCTGTGAGCGTGAAGATCCACGTGATGCATTTGTGTCAAATAAATACAACAGCATTGACGAACTACCACAAGGTGCCATCGTCGGTACATCAAGCTTACGTCGTCAATGTCAGCTACGTGCACAACGCCCTGATCTTATCGTTAATGATCTTCGTGGTAATGTGAATACACGCCTACGTAAATTGGATGATGGCGAGTACGATGCCATTATTCTTGCTTGTGCCGGACTTAAGCGTTTGAAGATGGAAGATCGCATCCGTAGTGAGATCGCACCAGAAACAAGCCTACCAGCAGTTGGTCAAGGCGCTGTTGGTATCGAATGTCGTTTAGATGATACCCGAGTTCGTCAGTTGCTTGATGCGCTTAACCACCAACCAACGGCGACACGTGTTTTGTGTGAGCGTGCGATGAATAACCGTCTACAAGGTGGTTGTCAGGTACCAATCGGTAGTTATGCTCTACTAGAAGGTGATGAAATTTGGCTACGTGCCCTTGTCGGTGAGCCTGACGGTAGCAAGATTGTTCGCGCAGAAATTCGCGGCCCTATTGCACAAGCTGAGCAGCTAGGTACAACCCTTGCCGATCAACTTCTTGCAGATGGCGCAAAAGAGATCTTAGATCGCCTATACGGTAACGCATAATGACAGTGCTGATCACCCGCCCCGCTCCCGATTGTTATCAATTGGCTGAGCAACTGAATGCTACGGCGATCAGCGCGCTTGCCCAACCCCTGTTAACCTTAAAAGCAGGTGATGGACTTCCATCATTATTGCGACAACTCAATGAATTAACTGCTGGTGACTATATTATTGCAGTCAGCCATCATGCGGTGGCATTTGCGCACGATTACTTGATATCACAAGGTGCAGCATGGCTAAAAAACGTGCATTATATAGCGGTTGACCACAAAACTGCCGCAACTTTGACAAAGTTAAGTGGTCAACAAGTATCATCACCAGCACATCGCTGTGATAGCGAAGGCTTACTCGCCTTACCCGAACTGGCTGATATGGCTGGTCGTAATGTCCTTATATTACGCGGTAATGGTGGTAGAGAGTTGATCCATCAGGCATTAACAGCACGTCAGGCCGTAGTTAACTATTGCGAAACTTATCAGCGATGTTGGCTGGATCTCGATGGCGAGAAGCTAATACAACAGTGGCAACATCAACATGTGGATACTCTGGTGATCACCAGTGCCGAGCAACTGGTTTTTTTAACTCAGAAGATCCCAACCCAACATTTGACTTGGTTTTTCCATTGCCACCTTCTCGTCCCAAGTCAAAGAGTGGCAGAGCAAGCAGCAACGCTTGGCTTTGTGAATATTTCCACCGTGGGCAGTGCTTCCAATAACGCACTTTTCACGTTCCTAAGCAACTTTAGCTAAACGGAATAATTAGGATGACAGACAAATCTAACAACAATAAAGCAGCGGAACAGTCAAAGCAGGACAAACCAACCACCGCACAAACTGCAGCGCTAGCTAAAGACACATCAACAACAACCAATCCAACGAAAGCACCAGCAAAAACTGATAAAACAGAAAAGAAATCAGGTAGCAAAACCGGTTGGGTTGCGATTGCATTAGTTCTCGCGCTAGGTGGTGGTCTGTACTACCACGGTCATCAGCAAGGATTGCAGCAGCAACAGCATATTGATGCGCTACAACAGCAAATTGCGGGTATGAAAGCCGCAATGCAAAACGAACAAAAAGAAACTATCGGTATGATTAACGGTGGTTTCCGTAGCACTGAAGCAAGCTTTAACCAGCAGCAAAAATCCATTGATGCACTACAAACTACAGTCGCTGAGCTAAAAGGGAATAATCCTAACGATTGGCTACTAGCAGAAGCTGACTACCTAGTGAAAATGGCAGGCCGTAAACTGTGGCTTGAGCATGACGTGACCAGTGCAACCCTGCTACTTGAAGCTGCCGATCATCGTATTGCAGAGCTAAACGATCCAAGCTTGAAAAACCTTCGTCAAGCAATGAGTAACGACATTACAACGTTGAAGTCATTAACAACGGTTGATCGTGATGGCCTAGTACTACGCTTAACAAGCTTAGAAAACACGGTTGATTCGCTACCACTTGCTAATGCTATCTTGCCGAAAGCGGAAGCAGAAGAGCAAGCGAAGACAGTAAGTCAATCGGTTGATGATTGGAAAACAAACCTAATGACATCGCTGAAAAACTTTGGCGATCACTTCATTACTTACCGCAAGCGTGATGGCAACGTAGTACCACTACTATCACCTAAGCAAGATTTCTACTTACAGCAAAACATCAAAAATAAGCTAGAGACAGCGATCAATGCGGTTTACCGTGAGCAAGGTGAGGTTTACAAGATTTCGCTAGAAACGGCGAAGAAGTGGGCTGAGCAATACTACGATATGTCATCGCCACTGACACAAAACTTCATCAAGAGCCTTGATCAACTCGCGCAGCAGCAAATCACAGTGAAATACCCTGAGCAGCTGCAATCTCAGCCGATGATCACCAAATTAGTTAACCAAGTACTACGCAATAAGATGGCAACCATTGGTGATACAGCACAACCCGTTAAACAAACGAAACCTGCGGTAAAGCCAGCACCAAAAGCTGAAGCCCCTGCAACAGAGCAAAAGCCTGCGGCAGAAAAACCAGCTCAAGCCAAGCTTGAGACCACAGTAACCCAACCGGCTGAAACGAAAAACCCAGGTGAGAACAAAGCTAAGGTAACCTACAGCACGGAAACCACAGTGGAGGCCAAATAATGATCAAATTATTGTTATTGGTTATCGCACTGATCGCCAGCATTGTGGTGGGTCCTGAGATTGCAGGTAACCAAGGTTATGTTCTCATTTCAGCGGCAAACCAAACCATTGAAATGAGTTTAACGACGCTGATCATTTTGATTGTGGCGTTATTTGCTGTTTTCTTACTACTTGAGTTCATTCTAAAACGTCTGTTCTCACTAGGTAGCTCAACGCGTGGCTGGTTCAGTGGCCGTAAAGTACGCAAAGCTCGTATCCAAACCTCAGAAGGCTTGTTGAAAGTCACTGAAGGTAACTGGAAACCAGCAGAAAAGTTACTGGCAAAATCAGCCAAATACAGCGATGCACCATTGCTGAACTACTTAGCGGCAGCAGAAGCGGCACAAGGTTTAGGTAAAACAGAGCAACGTGATGAGTACCTAAAACAAGCCGCTGAATTAGATAGCCAAAATCTAGCAGTAGCACTAACCCGTGCCAAACTTCAAATTCGCCAACAGCAATTTGAGCAAGCACTGGCAACATTGCAAGAAGTCCAACAAGAGCACGCCCGTAACCCTATCGTGCTAGGCCTACTACAAGAGTGCTACCTAAAGCTTGAAGATTGGAAATCGCTACTGACCTTGATCCCTCAGCTTACTAAAGCTGGCGTGATCACCGCAGAAGAAGCGACAGCTCTTGATGAGCGAGCACAATGCGGTCAAATGCAACACCTAGGTCAACAAAATGGTACTGATGGCTTAGTGGGTTACTGGAACAACATGGGTCGTAAAGACAAGCAGAATCCAGCACTCGTGGCATGCTTTATCAAACAAATGATGGCACGTCATGCTGATAACGATGCTTACCCTGTTCTTCGTGATGCGCTGAAGAAGAGCCAAGATGAGCGTTTAATCAGCCTTGTACCTCAGCTAAATCTGCCTGATCGCCACCCTGCAATTGTGAAGCTACAAGAGTTACTACGCCAAGATGGTAACAATGCAGCGACACACAGTGCACTCGGTCAGATGTTAATGGCTGAAGGTAACTGGCAAGAAGCCAAAGATCATTTTGAAAAAGCTGTCGCTGTACGCCCTGATATGACTGACTACGCTCACTTAGTGGCAACACTAGAGCAGTTAGATGACAAACAAGGTGCTGCTGCCGCTTCTCGCCAAGCATTAGAATTAGCTCAACCAAGCAAATAAGCTTCATTGGCTAACAGCAAAAAAGCGTCCGAAAATGGACGCTTTTTTTTCGCTAAATCAAAGATAATTAACATTTTTAACAATAAAATGTTTCAAGGTGTAAACAGCCATTTCAAGGTATATCTACCCCATTGTGATAATTGCTTAAAACAGCTTCAATAGCGTCTCCATTTCCTTAACATTTGGATAACTAAGCTATGGATATGCTTCCTTGGTTAATTGTTTCAGGTATCGTGATTTCAGTAATTGTATGCGTGATGACCGCTGTACTAATTAAAAACGCTGACTAATATACGAAGCCATAAAAAAAGCCTCCCAGAACGGATAACACCTATCACTTAAGGTGTTTGGAACGAACTGGATAACGAGTTTTATTGATACGAACGGCTCTCTGCTTGGGCCGTTTTTTTCTTTCAGGTAATATGTAACGCTTTACTTGTTTTCTCATTGCTCTCAGTTTTTGAGGAATTGAACCTGGCGAAGCGATGGCACACCACATTAATTCATCTTGAATATCTCTTAACGCCATCATAAAACTTATCCGTAATGGTGAAACATTCGCTTCTGCCGCTATTCTACTTATTTCTAAGCGAACAAGATTATAAGCTATCAATATTCCCCATATTTCTTGCTCAATACCTTCTACTGATTGACTACGCAATAATATTTCATCTTCAAGCATGTCATGTTTTATTTCACCATAACTGTTTTCTATCTCCCAACGTTCGAAATAAACATCAAGCAAAGCTTGATAGCTATAATGCTCACCAACTAAGGAAGTAAGAAGCCCTTGGATATGATATTTTTGAGTTTTTTCTGGATAAAGCACTAATCGAGCTTGCCATTTTTCAGGAAGGCTTGGGTCTTTAGCTCTTGCATATTTGGATACATCCATTTCTACAATCAAATCTCGTCCTGCTTCATCAAGCTGCTTAATGACGGTATATCGCGTATTTGATTTAATTGGAGTCATCCAATGACTCGAATCATGCTGACGTTGCCAATTAATCATCAACTCGGCGCCAAGATAACATCGGTCAAAAATAGTTAAAGAATCTGGCGTTATTGAGGATATAAGCTGTTTAGCATAGTTCTCTTCACCAATATTGCTGGGACCAAATGCTACGTTGTGTATTAATCGACTACGAAGGGAGCATAAAGCACATAACCTGACGATAGGGTATTCTGTATGCTGTATCTTACCGTGTTTGACATACTGAAAGTGACTCGCTAATTCTGGAGTATCATGACTTCTAAATTGAGTTCCATCGACAGAGAAAAGGCGTAAGCCTTTCCATGTGTCTCCGCTATCTTCGGCTTTCGTCCAATATTTGGCAGTGAGTGAGAAAAGTGCTTTTAGAGGCTGTGCTGTCAATCGTTTTCGCGCCTGAGGGATAGCACTTGGTGCAATAGAATCACCTTGTGATCGCGATAATTGCAAATCAAGTTTATTCAAGACATCGGTTATCGATCTATTACGATATAGGCCAATTCCAACGATTAACCAAACAACCAATTCCGCAGGTAATTTTCGTCTGCGTATACTGGCCTTATTGGTTTCATCTAATGCTTGTTGAATCCACTCAAGAGGTAAGTCTCTTTGAAATAATGAGAGTGATTCTGGTGCTGCAAACGCATCTACATCAATGAGCCAATGTGACAACATAAAAAATACCCCCAGTTTTGCAAAACTGAGGGTATTTTTAACTATCTGAAAGATCGTGCAACCAATCAATTTCTTAAGTGATAGGTGTTATCCCAGAACGGAGGCTTTTTTGTTAAATCTAAATTTATAATCCCAACGCTTTTTTGGCTTTCTTTAGCTGCTTTTCAAACTTCTTCACGGTTTTCGCCGCTTTCTTCAACTGCTTATTTTTCTTCTTCGCTAACTTCTTCAGTTTTTTCGCTTGCTTTAGCTTTAAGCTATCAGGCTCTAAGGCTTCTTCTGCAATTACCGATACCATTTCAATATGGCTTTGCCCGACAGCCGTTGGTGCTGGCAAGTTATGAATATTAGGCGCAGTGATAGCCGTAGGCTGAGGAGCTGGCGGCACAGCAAGCTTTGCAACACGACGAGGAGCAGCCTTTACAGCGCTAGTCAGACGACTAGGTTTACACAAATAATCTTTATCACTCGCCACACGAGTACAACTTGCACACATGTAATTTGGCTCGCTCACAATCTTACTGATAGTTGCAAACTGATCGGCAATTTCTGCTCGGCGATATTTACATAAGGTCTTAGCCATGAATGCTCCTCTAGCCAACAACGAACCTTTTTATCAACATTAAACGATAATGATTCGTAATACCAGTGGTGCATTGCGATTTTATTTACCCTATTTGTAACTATTTATTGGTAACAATCACTTAGGCTTTCATTGCTGCTTTTACGTAAATATCAAAGCGGTTTTTCTTGGTCTCAATTGGTATTGATGGCTTCGCTTGAGCGAGAAATTCAGCATAATCTGGGCGTTTCACTACCACACGTTTCGTGGCTAGCGCATAAGCCGGTTCAAATAAACCATCTGCATCTAAATCCGCACCAACTAGAGTTTGGAAAACGCGCATTTCTTTTTTCACTAACGCTGATTTTTTCTTATGCGGATACATAGGATCAAGGTACACCACATCTGGCGCTACAAAATCCGGATCTTCAGCAAGTTTCACCAAAGCATCATGGCTAGAGGCATGTAATAGCTGCATACGCTCGCTAACCCATGCGCCAATTTCAGGATCGGCTTTTGCCCGCATCAAACCATCATCAAGCAATGCGGCGACCACAGGATGACGCTCTACCAACTGTACCTTACAACCCAGTGTCGCTAACACAAATGCATCACGACCAAGCCCAGCAGTGGCATCAAGCACGGTAGGATTCACTCCACCTTTTAGGCCAACGGCTTTCGCTATTGCCTGACCTCGACCACCACCAAATTTGCGACGGTGCGCCACCGCGCCACTGACTAAATCAACAAATACTGCGCCAAGTTTTGGCTCATCTAACTTACGAAGCTCTAACTGCTGAGCGGTTAGCACCAACGCAAAACAGCTATTTTCATCATGGCTTAAGCCCCAACGTGAGGCTAATTGATCTAACTCAGACTGACGTTCAGGAACTTCACAAACTAAGGCAAGCTGCACAGCATTCTCCGGTATAAAAGCAACATCTGGATGTGAACGCACACCCGATCATAGGGCGCGGATTATAGCACTACAATTGTACCTTTGCTCTGGTATCACACCATCAGATAAGTATAAGATACGACAACGAACTTGATTCTCTGCACCGTGAAAGGAACGATTATGACGCCATCCATTCGTATCGATGATTTAGATCGCGATATTCTTAATGCCTTAATGAATGACGCCCGTATTCCTTACGCTGAAATGGCGAAACGCTTTAACGTAAGCCCTGCCACCGTGCATGTGCGAGTCGAGAAAATGCGAGCAGCGGAAATCATCACTGGAACCGAGGTGATCATAAACCCGAAATTATTGGGCTATGATGTTTGCTGCTTTATTGGCATTAACTTAAATGCTGCCCGTGATTATCACTCAGCCCTTGCCAAGCTAAATGAGTTAGATGAAGTGGTTGAAGCCTATTACACCACTGGAGCTTATAACATCTTCGTTAAATTGATGTGCCGCTCAATTGAAGAGTTGCAGTATGTGCTTATTGATAAGCTGCAAGCGATTGATGAAGTGCAATCCACTGAGACCCTTATCTCACTGCAAAACCCGATCAACCGCAATGTAAAACCTTAGAAAATAGCTTTCAATCGACAATAAAATGTATGGTCCGCCCCGTTATTGCAACTACAATATTAGTAATAACGGAGTTGGTTGCGCTAATGTATTCGGAGTCAAAATTAGGCATATTAATGTCCTAGCTCCACGATGATATCCGCGCCAGATTATCCTTAAAAAGCGAAAAGCATTTATTGCTGTTTTTATTATCAGGTTATTAATCTGGCCGATTTACCGTTAATGTCATCACTTGCATTGTCGTTGCAAACTCGGTTATGACTGCGATGCAGTCTTAAACGCTTGGCGGTGGTATAACACCGCCCAAGCTATTCTTGCTAATTTGTTAGCCAATGCGACAACAACCACATTGAATGGCTTACTGGCTCTTAAATCTACCAGCCATTGTCCGAAGACTTTACCCGTTGTCTCTAACCTTGATAATACAGCTCTTGCGCCATGAATGAATAATGTCCGGAGATGTTTATTTCCTCGTTTACTCACCCCAAGTAACTTTGTTTTACCTCCCGTAGAGTATTGTCGAGGCACTAACCCTAACCAAGCAGCCATATTCCTTCCATTTGAAAAGTTACTGGCGGCACTAACATCTGCCACACACAGGGTTGCTGTTAAATCACCGATGCCAGGCACAGTTTTTAATAACTTAGCCAATTCATGTTGCTCAGCTAGCTGTTTCAACTTCGTATCTTGTATTTTTATCTGCTCATTAAGATACAAATAATGTGCGTGAATTAAGCTTAATTCGTACATAAGACTTTGTGGAAGAGTTTGATATTTTTGGTCTGCTATCCACTGAAAAAGCATCTTCATTTTCGCATGTCCTGTAGGCAAGCTCAGTCCAAACTCTAACAATATCGCTCCGATACGAGACATACAGGCTGTTCGCTCCTTAATAAAACCATCACGGATACGATGAATGACAGCAATGACTTGTGCTTCTTCTGATTTAACAGCAACAAAGCGCATGGAAGGTCGACTTGCTGCTTCAGCGATAGCTGCAGCATCAATGAAGTCATTTTTATTGCCTTTCACATAAGGTTTTACATACTGAGGAGGAATGAGTTGAACTTGATGCCCAAAATCAGCACATTTACGGGCTAACCAATGTGCACCACCACATGCTTCAAATGCGATAGTGGTGGTTTCTAAATTTGAGAGAAACTTTAGAAGTTGGCTTCGATTATATTTCTTACGTAGCACCTCTTTACCTGCGTAATTGTGTGCGACAGCATGAAAGCAGTGTTTACCTAAATCGATACCTAAGATGTGGATAGTAGACATATGGTTCACCTCTTTGAAAGCCTACCCTAAGCCTAACGGCTTAGGATGAGGCGGACCATATAATTAAGCGAGCATGGCGCTCGCTTTTTAGATCTGGAATATCGCTTATTCAGGCTTTTGCGTTAGACATTCGCCACGCGCTGCGCCTTCTTGTGCTAACCACTCAGCAACTGTTTTCGCAAAGTACGTTAGGATGCCATCCGCACCTGCACGCTTAAAGCAAAGTAGTGATTCCATGATGGTTTCACGCTCTTTAAGCCAGCCATTTTGAATCGCTGCCATGTGCATCGCATACTCGCCAGAGACTTGGTAAGCATAGGTTGGTACTTGCAACTCACTCTTCACACGACGAACCACATCAAGGTAAGGCATACCTGGTTTCACCATTACCATATCAGCGCCTTCATTGATATCCATTGCCACTTCTTGCAATGCTTCATCGCTGTTTGCCGGATCCATTTGGTAAGTCTTCTTATCGCCACCTTTTAGGTTGCCAGAAGAGCCAACAGCATCACGGAACGGACCGTAGTAGTTCGATGCGTATTTCGCAGAGTACGCCATGATTTGGGTATTAATATGACCTGCTTCTTCTAATGCTTCACGAATCGCACCAATACGACCATCCATCATGTCTGATGGTGCAACCACGTCTGCCCCAGCTTCTGCGTGTGACAATGCTTGCTTGATCAAAACTTCTGTCGTGATGTCGTTTAGCACGTAACCTTCATCATCGATGATGCCGTCTTGACCGTGAATGGTGAACGGATCAAGGGCGATATCGGTGATCACGCCAAGCTCTGGCACATGCGTTTTCAGCGCGCGCACTGCCGTTTGAACTAAGCCTTCAGGGTTGTAAGCTTCTTCTGCTAACTCTGATTTAAAATCTTGAGAAACCACAGGGAAAAGTGCAATCGCAGGAATGCCTAACTTAGCAAGGTATGCCGCTTCTTCCAGTAGCAGATCAATCGATAGACGCTCAACACCCGGCATAGACTCTACCGTTTCACGACGATTTTTGCCCATCAACACAAACATTGGATAAATCAAATCATTCACTGATAGTTGATTTTCCGCCATCAAACGACGGCTAAAGTCATGCTTACGCATACGGCGCATACGACGACCAGGAAACGCACCTTGAATAGATACTGACACGACAAACTCCTCGCTAAAAAATAGGATTAGATAATATCACTCAGACTGACGAATGTGGCTTAAATCGAAAAAAAAGCCTGACTATTAACATAAGACTGCGCAATGACTTGCTCTGCGGTTTCACCACGACACTCGGCGATCACGGCAGCAATATGTGGTAAAAACTTTGGCTCATTACGGCTCGATTTTGGTTTAGGACGGTAATCTCGCGGTAGTAGGTACGGACAATCGGTTTCAATCATTAAACGGTTTGCAGGGATATGACGTACGACTTCGCGTAGCTCTTGTCCGCGGCGTTCATCACATACCCAACCCGTAACCCCTATGTGTAAATCAAGATCTAAATACTCCCTCAACTCTTGCTCTGAGCCAGTAAAGCAATGCAGTACTGCCGCAGGTAATTTATCTCGCCAAGGCGTCAAGATTTCAATAAAACGTTCATGGGCATCACGGCAATGCATAAATACTGGCATGTTCAGCTCAGCCGCTAACGCCAGTTGCGCATCAAAGACCGCTTTTTGCTGTGGACGAGGAGAAAAATCACGGTTGAAATCAAGCCCACATTCGCCAATCGCCACCACTTCCGGTGTTGCTGCTAAAGCACGAATATCGGGTAGCGACAGATCGGTCACTGACTTTGCATCATGCGGATGAACCCCAGCGGTTGAATAGCAATAATGCGGCCATTGCTGCGCCATTTGTTGCGCCTCAATGCTCTCTTCAATACTGGTGCCCGTAATAATTAAATGCTTCACACCCGCTTCTTGAGCACGTGTGATCACATCCGCACGGTCTTTATCAAAACGGTTATTTGTTAAGTTCACACCAATATCTATCATCTGTTTATCCATTCTCTGCGCAGTAATATCTACAAGCTCAGTATATAGAGCCTGTTCGCTTAGTACCAAACCCATATTTTAGATATAAAAAAACCGACGATTAGGTCGGTTTTTTTCATCATCACATAGTACAAAGTACTATTTACTGTTGCTCTTCGTGCTCTTCCGTATCATCCAGCTCATCATGATCACGTACATAGAAACGTGAGAAGAATAAGCCAACTTCAAACAATAAACACATAGGTACAGCCAACAAGGTCTGAGAAACAATATCAGGCGGTGTTAACAGCATACCAACGACAAACGCACCTACGATAATGTAAGGACGTTTGCTACGTAGAGACTCAGGATCGGTTGCACCGATCCAACACAACAAAATAATCGCCACTGGAATTTCAAAAGCGATACCAAACGCCATAAATAGCGCCAGAACGAAGTCCAGATAATTTGCGATGTCTGTTGCCACCTCTACCCCTTGTGGGGCAACGCTGGTAAAGAACTTAAAGACCAATGGGAACACAACGTAGTAGGCAAACGCGACACCTGCGTAAAACAGCAATGAGCTGGAAAACAGCAGTGGCATGATCAGCTTACGTTCGTGCTTGTACAAACCTGGCGCAACAAACGCCCAAACTTGGTACAAAATCATTGGCACAGCAATAAACACTGAGGTAACTAAAGTCAGTTTTATCGGTGTAAAGAACGGCGACGCCACATCTGTTGCAATCATGGTCGCACCAGCAGGCATACGCTCTACTAATGGTGCAGCTAAGAAGGCATAGATATCATTGGCAAACCAAACTAAACACAGAAAAACCACCAGCACGCTCAACATAGAACGCAGAAGTCGCGTACGTAGTTCAAGTAAATGACTAAATAGCGGCTGCGTATCTTCGACGGTCGACATAGTGATGTAATTTATTCCTGCTTGTGTGAAGTCGTTGCTGAGGTTTGCTCGCTTTTATCAGCATAAGGGCGCTGAACATCTGAAGCCGCTTTTTTAAGCTCATCCACAGAGTCTTGCAATTCCGGCGCTAAGTCCTTCATCCCCATTTGCTCGGCTTTTTTCAGATTTGCCTGCAATTCCTGAATTTTCAGTTCTTGCGATAGTTCATCTTTAACCGAGTTTGCCATATTACGAGCAGCACCTATCCACTGCGACACTGTGCGTATCGCAACGGGTAGACGTTCCGGCCCCAGTACTACTAATCCCACCACGGAGATCAGTACTAACTCCCAGAACCCGATATCAAACACGTGTTAAACCTGCTCTTTGTCTTTTTGACTAGTTGTAGTCTGATCCGCTGGCTTTTTCTCGTCAGCAATTTTCTTTTGCTCGAAGTCAGCATCGTTGTTGTCTGACTCTTTTTTCGCAGCAGGTGCAGCTTCATCATCACTGATTGCTTTTTTGAAGCCTTTTACTGCAGAACCTAGGTCACCACCTAGAGTACGAAGTTTCTTCGTTCCGAACAGAAGAACAATGATCAGGGCAATAATTAATAATTGCCAGATACTGATACCACCCATGCTTGTTTTACCTCAGCTTTATGTGGTTAATAACGAAAGTGCGTTTATCAACGCAACTATAAGTATAGGCGAGAGCCAAACCGATTATTTTCGGCAGGTACGCCATCCTAGTAACCAAAATAAACCACCGACACCGGCAGATACTGCTGGGTAAGTCGCTACTTGATCACCAAAGAGTATTGCAGCACACACCATAAAAGTGGCGCCGATACCAAAATAGAACCTTGCCTGGTTATGAGTGCGTCGATTCTCCATGAAATTATCATAGAGTTTATCGATCCGCTGATTCATTACCTTGCCTTGGCGCAAGCTGTCATAAAGTAATTCTGGCAGTTCAGGCAATTTTTCAGCCCAAAATGGCGCTTTACTTTTTACCGCTTCAATAATGGCTTGTGGGCCAACTTGACGCGACATCCAGTTTTCCAAGAACGGCTTGGCTGTTGCCCACAAATCAAGTTGTGGATACAACTGGCGTCCTAAGCCTTCAACATACAACAAGGTCTTTTGTAATAGGACCAGTTGTGGTTGCACTTCCATATTAAAACGGCGAGCAGTATTAAACAGGTTTAACAACACATGACCGAATGAAATTTCGCACAGTGGCTTCTCAAAAATAGGCTCACACACAGTACGAATTGCAAATTCAAACTCATCCACATTGGTATCATGTGGAACCCAGCCTGAATCGACGTGTAATTCTGCAACCTTACGATAATCACGATTAAAAAAAGCCAATAAATTTTCAGCTAAATAACGCTTATCTTCTCGGTTTAACGTCCCCACAATGCCACAATCTAACGCGATCCATTGGGGATTTTCCGGGTTCTCATAAGAGACAAAAATATTACCCGGGTGCATATCAGCATGGAAAAAACTGTCACGAAATACCTGAGTAAAGAAGATATTTACCGCATTTTCAGACAGTAATTTTAAATCCGTGCCGTTCGCTTTTAGCCCCTCAACGTCAGAAACTTGGATACCATAAATACGTTCCATGACAAGAAGATTAATACTGCTGTAATCGGTATAAACTTCCGGTACATACAGTGTGTCATCTCCTTCAAAGTTACGACGGAGTTGAATGCTATTGGCCGCTTCACGCATTAAATCAAGCTCATCGAGCAAGGTTTTTTCGTATTCACGGACCACTTCAACAGGGCGTAGTCGTCTTGCTTCTGGTTGGAGGCGAGAAACTATCTCTGCCATCCTGTACATCAGCTTAATATCAGCCTCAATAATTGGCTTAATATCAGGACGAATGACTTTAAAAACAATTTCTTTGCCGTTTTCTTTTAATGTGCTCGTATGCACTTGAGCAATCGATGCCGAAGCGAGTGCGACTTCATCGAAATCATCAAACCATTGCTCTAACGGCCCACCTAATGCTTGCTCGATAGTACGTTTCGCTAACTTACCATCGAATGGCTCAACTTGATCTTGCAGCAGAGCCAATTGATCGGCGATATGCGGTGGAAACAAATCGCGACGCGTTGACATCATTTGACCGAATTTGATCCAAACAGGACCTAACTCTTGCAACGCTAAACGTAATCGCTCACCCAATGGTTTATCTGGGTATTCGTTTTTGATCCAAAACAGCGATTTACGAAGTTTCTTTGGAAGTTCAGTGCGCGGATCGACAGGGATAAAGTCATCCAAGCCATAGCGCAGTTGTACTTGAATAATACGGTACAGCCGTTTTATTTCTGAGTAACTCATCATTGCCAATTTATCGCTCAAGTAACTGGTTCAATCGGGCTTCAAAACGGGCAACATCTGATTTCAAGTCGTCAACTTGATCGCAGAAATGCATCATTTCTAAAGGCTGGGGTAACAATCGCCATTCCTCTGTGATCACTTCAGCAAGGTCGCGTTGGCGATTTTTAATCCCTTGGCGAATAAATCGACTGCCTGACTTTACACTACTGACTAAAGTATGAGCAACTACATCACCAGTATATTCTGATAACTTGTCCTCAAAATCAGGTTTTAACCCGCTTAACAAACTGGAAAAGTGCTGTGCTAATTGCAGATCACCATCTAGCGCCAACTTATCTGCTTTGATCAACTGCGTTAGGTTAGCTTGTTGACGCAACTCAGGCAGAACCGACAGGTTTAATGCTAATTGACAATCAACCTCGCCTTCAAATCCTGCCAGCACATCAATTTGATGGCTAAAGACAAAATACATTGTCTTATTAAATTCATTCAGCTTGACGCTGATCACTTTGCCACGTAAACGAGTAAGACGACGCTGACTATCAGCATCATCTTTAATTAATTGATTCAGAGCTGTTTCAACCGCACCGTTAACAAACGCATCTATTGGCATAGGATCCTCAGAACTTATAACCACGGTGCAAGGCAACAATACCGCCCGTTAGGTTGTAATAACTTGTTTGATCGAAACCCGCTTCATCCATCATTCCTTTCAAGGTTTCTTGATCAGGGTGCATACGGATAGATTCAGCAAGGTAACGGTAACTTTCAGCATCATTAGCAATGATTTCACCCATTTTAGGTAATAGGTGGAATGAATACGCATCGTAGACTTTTGATAATGGCTCTAAAATTGGCTTAGAGAATTCTAATACTAATAAACGACCGCCTGGTTTTAGTACGCGGTACATTGAGCGCAGCGCTTTTTCTTTATCCGTTACGTTACGTAAACAGAAACTGATAGTAATACAGTCAAAGTAATCGTCAGGAAACGGCAGCTCTTCCGCATTGGCTTGAACATATCCCACATTACCCACAATACCGCTATCACGCAGTTTGCTACGACCAACTTTCAACATTGAGTTGTTGATATCAGCCAAAATAACTTGACCAGTTTCACCCACGATACGTGAGAATTTTGCCGTTAAATCACCATTACCACCGCCTAAATCCAGTACACGTTGACCTTTACGAACGCCACTACAATCAATGGTAAAGCGTTTCCAAACGCGGTGAATACCCATCGACATCAGATCGTTCATGATGTCGTATTTTGCTGCAACCGAATGAAAAACCTCAGCAACCATGGTTGCTTTCTCTTCTTTGGCGACGGTACGGAAGCCAAAGTGAGTCGTATCTTGTGTGGTGTCCGTCATGTTCAATCCGTTTATAGATACTGATGACGCTTGGCGTCTAATTACGCAACGTCACCAGTATTAAATTCATTTATTCAACTGGGCTTAGTGTACTTGATGGTTGCTCTTTGCTCAAAGCGCTTTGCCCATCATTATGATAAATCCCCTTCCGAGGGCGCGGTAATATGAGAAAAGCCTCGATATTCCGTCAGGTTAGATTGTGACTTTTCCACCAGCGGAGCACTAATATCACGTTTCACTTCAACCCCTAGCTGTTTAAAGCTTTCCGCTTGGCGGATCACGTTGCCACGGCCTGTTGCCAGTTTATTCATCGCCCCTTGGTAACTTTGATTCGCTTTTTCTAACGACTGCCCCATGGCTTCCATGTCGTTTACAAATAAGCGTAGCTTGTCATAAAGCTTACTGGCACGCTCTGCGATCTCTTTGGCGTTTTGATTCTGTCTTTCATTGCGCCACAAGTTATTAATAGTACGTAATGCCACTAATAACGTTGTTGGACTGACCAGCATAATATTAAGATCCATCGCATCACGAATAAGCGCAGGATCGGCTTCAATCGCGGCTTGGAACGCAGGCTCTACAGGAATGAACATCAACACATAATCAAGGCTACGAATGCCGTGTAATTGATGGTAATCCTTACGACTTAGCCCTCGCATATGAGCGCGCATGGAAGCAACGTGCTCGCTCATTGCAAGCTCTCGCTCGGCAATGGTGTCAGCATTAAAGAAACGCTCATACGCCACCAGCGACATTTTCGCATCCACGACGACGTCTTTCTGTTGTGGTAAATGCACCACCACATCGGGTTGGTAACGCTTACCCTCTTCATTTTCTAAGCTAACCTGGGTTTGATATTCATGCCCTTCGCGAAGCCCTGAATCAGACAGTACCCGAGCCAACACCACTTCGCCCCAGTTACCTTGGGCTTTGTTATCTCCTTTTAAGGCTTGGGTTAAGTTAATGGCTTCTTGTGCCATTTGCTCATTAAGCTGTTTAAGACTATTTATTTGATGCACTAAGGTATGGCGCTCACGAGACTCTTGGGTAAAGTTATCATTAACCTGCTTTTTAAACCCTTCAAGCTGCTCTTTAAGTGGGCTTAAAAGCGTCTCTAAGCTCATCTTATTTTGCTCATCCACGGTTCGTGTTTTTTGCTCAAACAGACGATTAGCTAAACTTTCAAATTGAATACGTAGACGCTCTTCAGCATTTTCTAATAGCTTAATTTTTTCATCCGCGGCTTTTTGCTCTTCAAAATGGCGAGCATCTTGCTCACGCAGATCAGCCTCTAACCCCGCATTCGCTAAGCGGGCATTATCCAGTTGTTCTGATAAGTACTGTTTTTCATTTTGCAGTGCTTCAAAATGACGCATTTTCTCTAACGCGGCAGCTAAACGACCATGCATTTGACGAATTTCATGGGTCAGCCTGTCACGATCATCATCAAGCTCTTCCAGCTCTTGATTACGTTCAGTTAATTGGCTTTGTAGCTGCTGCTCTCGACTTTGTGCCAAACGCGCATCAGATTCTGCTTGCTGCTCAACTAACTGCAAGGTTTGTTCAAATCGCCCTTTATACCAGAATGCGGTGATCACACTGGCAACCGTTGCCCCTAACAATGTTGCTAATGCCGTGATAACGCCACCGCTTAACCATTCTGCCATCGTAAATACTCTATCTTCCTGACGGTTTATTTCTGTAATAAGGCTAAGAGGATACTGGATAAATGTCCAGCTAACGAGCATAACTCGCGGTATTAATTCAACAAGCAAAGAGATTTGTTTGCAGTCGATCACAAGGTGTTATTGCCCTTGCTATTCAGCTTTAAGATCATCTCCTACACTGTTTTCTTTTCACGTTTGCTTAATAATGGAATGTAATGAACGAACGTCTCGCCTTGGGCTATGGTATGGGGGCAGTGTTACTGTGGTCGACTGTCGCCACCGCCTTTAAAATCACTTTAGATTACTTTTCACCCGTACAAATGATGGTGATCGCCAGTACGGTTTCAGCGTTGGCACTCATCGCCATTGCTTATTATAAAAATACGCTCCACCAGCTAAAACAGACCTTTATTAAACGTCCACTCTATTACCTCGCGCTTGGACTGATAAATCCCTTTGCTTATTACTTAGTCTTATTTAAAGCCTACGATTTATTGCCCGCCTCACAAGCACAACCCATCAACTACAGTTGGGCAATCACTCTAACTTTAATGGCAGCTATTTTTTTAGGGCAAAAGATTCAACGTAAAGATTGGATTGCTTGCGTGCTGGGATATGGCGGTGTGGTGGTGATAGCAACTCAAGGCAATATTGCCGCATTGAATTTCACCAGTCCGTTAGGCGTTGCGTTAGCATTATTTTCAACACTGTTATGGGCTTACTATTGGATTTTAAATACTAAGAATACTGCTGATCCAATCCTTGGCTTATTGCTTGGCTTTTTAGTTTCACTGCCATTTTCTATCGGCTTGAGTCTTTATCTTAGCGGTTGGCAAAGTGTACCTTGGCAAGGCTGGGCAGCCGTCACTTATGTCGGTTTGTTCGAAATGGGGATCACCTTTGTTTTATGGCTCAATGCCCTACGGTTAACCCGTAATACGGCTAAGATCAGTAACCTGATTTTTATCTCGCCATTTATCTCTTTATTGCTACTTGCCACTATCATTGGCGAAACCATTCATCCATCTACTTTGATCGGATTAGTGTTGATCATTGCAGGTTTAATCATCCAACAATGGAAAACGAAAAAAGCAGTTACAGCCGAGCCTTAAACGAAAAAAGCCTGTCATCTGACCTGTCTCTTATACACAAATCCCTAAGCCAATGCTTGGGGATTTTTTTGAACTAATTTTATGTTTCATGATCTGATCATCTAAGCAATGATAAGGATGATTATGATGACCTATATAGAACCAACTCTTTGGGCTCAAAAACAATTCGGTCAAGCCGATCTTAATGACCCAAGACGCACTCAAAGACTCGTTGCTCTAGCTACCTCTCTGGCTGAACAACCTGGTATCCCTATCTCAAAACTCATCATCTCCCCAGCCGATATGGAAGGGGCTTATCGCTTTATTCGTAATGACCAAATCAAAGCAGAAGATATTGCAGAAGCTGGATTCTATGTCACAGCACAAGAAGCTTTTGAACAACAAACACTGCTTGCATTGGAAGATACCACTTCTCTAAGTTACTCACATCACAGCATACAAGATACACTCGGGCATTCCAATCAAGGTAATCGACACCGAGCAATGTTCGTTCATTCAACGTTGCTTTTTGCTCCCGAAACTCACACTGTAGTTGGTTTAATCGAACAACAACGCTGGACCCGAGATATTGAAAAACGTGGTCAAAGACACCAGCATGCAACTCGACCATACAAAGAAAAAGAAAGTTATAAATGGGAACAAGCATCTCGCCATGTTGCAGAGCGACTAGGCGAGAAAATGTCAGAGGTTATTTCTGTATGTGATAGAGAAGCCGATTTATTCGAGTACCTCACTTACAAGCACGAGCAACAACAACGATTTATCGTTCGCTCAATGCAAAGTCGCTGTATCGAGGAGCATGATAATCGTCTTTATGACTACGCTTCCAAGTTGTTATCAGCAGGAAGCAAAGAGCTAAAAATACCGCAAAAAGGCGGTCGTAAGTCCCGCACGGCTCATCTAGACATCAAATATGCTCCCGTGACACTTAAGTCTCCCGCTAATAAAAAAGAGTTCGATAATATCTCTCTCTACTATGTTGGATGTATAGAGCAAGGTGAGAGTGACGACAAGCTCGCATGGCATTTACTGACATCAGAGCCTGTAACGAACAAAGAGGAAGCACTTAACATCGTCAGTTATTATGAGCGTCGTTGGCTGATAGAAGATTTTCACAAGGTTTGGAAAAGTGAAGGCACGCAAGTTGAACAACTGAGAATGCAAAGTAAAGATAACTTAGAAAGGCTCAGTGTTATTTTGGCATTTATTGCTACTCGTTTACTCCAGTTAAGATTTATGAACGAATCTAAAGAGTTATCTAGTAGCTGTTGTGAACGGGTGTTAAAAGGTAAAGCGTGGAAGCTTATGTGGTTAAAATTGGAGAAGAAAAAGCTGCCCAAAGAAGCACCAAATATATCGTGGGCTTACAAAAGTATTGCACGGTTAGGTGGTTGGAAAGATACCAAGCGGACGGGTCGCGCTTCTGTAAAGACATTATGGCAAGGATGGTTTAGGTTACAAACCATCCTTGAAGGATATGAACTAGCTAAGTCTCTTGAACACAATGACTTGTGATCAAGAGACAGGTCATCTGACAGGCTTTTTCATCTCTAGAAACTTATTCGTTCACCGTTGCCGAAATAGGATGCCAACGACGCCCAATCTTCGATGCCAGAATGACTAATCCCGGTACTAATAACCACATTTGCAGTGTCATCAATATAGGTGACGAAAGATCTAAACGCTGCAGCAAGCTAACCATTACACCAGAACCACTCATTTGGAACAAACCTAATAGCGCAGCCGCAGTACCAGCACGATCGCCAAACGGCGCCAATGCCTTACCTGCCGCAGAGCCTAGAACGAACGCAAAACCAAATGAGCACACAAAAATCGGTACCATAAATGCCCATGCTTGTTGTAATGGGCTTAATACCAACATCATAGCGCCAGCGATCATTAAGATAATTAAACCAGTACGTAACGTGCGGCGAGTACCAAAGCGATCCATAAACTTAGGTGCAACCATACACGCAATAATATTTAATGCGGCGTTAATGCCAAACCACATCGTAAACTGGTTCATGTCTTGACCAAGGTGGTTCATCAACCACACAGGAGCAGATGTTACGTAGGCTAAGATCACAGCCATGGCTAACATACATAGCGATGCATGAAATAAAAATGTCGGTTCACGTAGCACAGACCAATAACGGCTTAAGCTGATGGTTGAGCCTGATACATCCGAGTGTGCTGGGCGTGTTTCTCTAAACAACGCCACCACAAACAGACCAGCAACTAAAGCAAAGCCCGCCATGAAACTAAAGTTTGAACGCCAGCCAAAATGATGAGTTAGCCAAGTGCCTAAAAGAGGAGCTAGCGCAGGGATGAAACAAATCGCACCGTTTAAATAACTGATCATACGACCGCTTTTTTCAGCGCCAAAGCTATCTCGTACAGCTGCAAACGCTGCTACTGAGGTCGCACACGCGCCAAAGCCTTGTAGTAAACGCGCCAACAACAACAGATCTAAGCTGTGTGCTAAATACGCCATGGTCGAACTAAAACCATAAATCACGATACCGCCTAAGGCGATAGGTCGACGACCAATACGATCCGCTAATGGGCCTGCCAATAACTGCCCTAAGCCCATGC
Organism: Photobacterium leiognathi; assembly: GCF_030685535.1. Taxonomy (NCBI): domain Bacteria; kingdom Pseudomonadati; phylum Pseudomonadota; class Gammaproteobacteria; order Vibrionales; family Vibrionaceae; genus Photobacterium; species Photobacterium leiognathi. The sequence continues at coordinate 3,187,677 of NZ_CP131601.1, forward strand.
TAAACATGAACCAAGTAACAGTATCTTGCACACGAGTAGGATCGACTTGAAACGCACTTGCCATTGCAGGTAATGCTGGCAAATAAATATCAATCGCTAAGGGACTAAAAAGGACCAAGGTTACCATTAAGGTAACAAGCCGAGTGTCGGCAGTAGTTGAATTAGGTGTTGTCATGCTGCGTTCCTAAAAAATGATCGCGCAAGTCTACGGATTTATCGGAATGAATAAAAATGGTTTATTTTCAAAACCGCTTTTCCAAATTGGAATCCACCAGCCAACGTATTAATCACTAAGATAAATAGAGTCATAAGGTGAATAGCCTGTCATTTATCATTGAGACAATTGAAGCGAGCCGCTAAACAAGCTAACGTAACAATATTAAACCTGAATCGCTGATACCGTGGTGATTAGGGTGAATTTGATCTAACCGCCTTTCAACGGTGGTTTCTTGACAAGGACCTATACATGCAAGCAGTTATCGCACAACGTATTGAGCAGATCCGTCAGTGGCTTGAAGCAGAGCAACTCGATGCCCTACTGATCCCTCATGAAGATGAATATCTTGGAGAGTACATTCCCGATCATAACGAACGCCTTCATTGGTTAACCGGTTTCCGCCATTCTGCAGGTGCTGCCGTGATCACTCGTGACCGTGCTGCCATGTTTGTTGATGGTCGTTATGTTGTGCAAGTTCGCAAGCAAGTACCGGGTGATGTGTTTGAATATTGCCATTTGATCGAGCAACCACCAGTGCAATGGGCATTAGAAAATCTAGCCGCAGGTAGCAAAATCGCCATTGATAACCGCCTACACAGTGCGGCATGGCTAAAAAACACTATCACAGCCCTTGATGGTGAGTTAGATCTGGTAGCGGTTAACGAAAACCCAATTGATGAATTATGGTTCGATCGCCCAGCACCAAAACTGTCGGATGCCGAATTAATGGGGCTAGAGTATGTGGGTCAATCAAGCGAAGAGAAGCGTGAACAAATTGCCGCACTGCTTAAAAAACAAAAAGCTGACGCTGCCTTTTTAAGCCAACTTGATAGCATTGCTTGGCTACTCAATGTCCGTGGTGATGACGTGCATTGTCTACCCGTTCTGCTATCAGCTGCGGTGATCCACAGTGATGCATCGGTGGATTTCTACATCGATCACCACCGCCTACCAGAAGGTTTTGCTGCACATGTCGGTAACGGAGTAAATATCAGTGAACCTGAACAACTCGCAGCAGGTTTAGCGGCATTTGCAGGCAAGCGTGTACTGTTTGATTCTGCGAACAGTAACGCATGGGCGGCTCAGCAATTAACGGATGCTGGCGCACAACTTATTGAAGCGGCAAACCCAACACTATTACCAAAAGCGGCGAAAAACACGACTGAAATTGCTGGTATGAAAGCCTGCCACATCCGTGATGGTGTGGCGATTGCCAAATTTCTCGCTTGGGTTGATGCACAAGTTGCGAATGGCAATCTATTAGATGAAGCCGCACTTTCCGATCAACTTTGGCACTTCCGTCAGCAAGATCCAACTTGTCGTGATGTCAGCTTTGATACGATTTCAGCCTCTGCTGGCAATGCGGCTATGTGTCACTACAACCATATTAACCAACCACAGCCAAGCAAGCTACAAATGGATACGGTTTACTTGGTCGATTCAGGCGGTCAATACCCAGACGGTACAACCGATATCACCCGTACTATCGCTATCGGCAATCCTGGTGATGAAGTAAAACAGGCTTTCACATTAGTACTAAAAGGTCATATTTCATTGGCTTCGGCGCGTTTCCCGAAAGGCACAACAGGCTCACAGCTCGACGCACTCGCGCGTCAGCATCTATGGGCGTATGGCTTTGATTATGATCATGGTACAGGTCACGGTGTTGGTCACTTCTTAAGTGTTCATGAAGGTCCACAACGTATTTCTAAAGTGGCTAACCCAACCGCACTACTGCCAGGTATGGTGTTATCTAACGAGCCGGGTTATTACCGTGCAGACGCATTTGGTATTCGTATCGAAAACCTTGAACTGGTCGTCGATATTGAAACGCAAGGCGACATGAACGTCATGGGCTTTGAGTCATTAACTCGTGCGCCAATTGATAAGCGTTTAATCGAGCCAGCACTACTAACCGACGTAGAGCTTGCATGGCTTAACAACTATCACCAAACCGTGTTTAACGTGATCAGCCCATCGCTGACTGGTAGTGATCTTGAGTGGCTAACACAAGCGACATCACCGCTAAACCGCTAACTCTGAGATAAGAAAAAGAAAAGCCAGTACACATCAGGTACTGGCTTTATTTTTATCCCGAGTATGCAGGGTGCCAATCTTTCCACACCACTTCAAACCCCTGCCGCTTGACGGCAGTTGCGACATCTGCGACCGAGCGTTCATCACTGATCGCAAATTGTTCTAGCTCTGGCGTGTCATCAGCATATCCGCCCGGTTGGGTTTTAGAGCCCGCCGACATACTAGTGATCCCCAAAGGCAATACGTTATCGCGAAAATGCGGTGATTCTCGAGTCGATAACGACAGCTCAACTTCAGGATTAAACAACCGATAAGCACAAATCAATTGCACCAGTTGGCGATCCGTCATCACCGATTTAGGCTCTAATCCACCAGTACATGGTCTTAAACGCGGGAATGAAATCGAGTAGCGGCTTTGCCAATAGGTTCGCTCAAGATAGGCCAAGTGACTAGCAACAAAAAAACAATCCGTGCGCCATTCTTCCATGCCGATCAAGGCACCGATCCCAATCTTGTCTATTCCTGCTTTTGCTAACCGATCAGGTGTCGCTAAGCGGTATTCAAAATTGGTTTTATTGCCTCGCAAATGATGCTTCGCATAGGTTGGTGCATTATAGGTTTCTTGATACACCATCACCGCATCTAAACCAAGTTGTCGCAGCTCTTGATACTCATCTTGCTCAAGTGGCTGTACTTCCATAGCCAAATAACTGAAGTGATCTTTGACTCGAGGGATCGCATCACGAAAGTAATTCATACCGACTTTGGTTTGATGCTCTCCAGTTACCAATAACACACTATCAAAATTTAGCGCTTTTATTGCCTCACACTCTCGCTCTATTTCTTGCTCACCCAGGGTACGGCGCTTAATGCGATTTTCCATCGAAAAACCACAATAGGTACACGCATTGGCACACAGATTCGAAAGATATAACGGCACATAAAAACTCATGGTATGACCAAACCGCTGACGTGTTAGCATCGCAGAGAGTTGTGCCATTTGCTCTAAGTAAGGTTCAGCCGCGGGTGAAATTAAGGCTTTGAAATCCTCTAGATCCAGCGTTGATTTTCCTAAAGCACGCTCAACATCGGTAGCCGTTTTAGCATAAATCGACAAACGGATATCATCCCAATCCATTTGTTGCCAAACATCCACAAAGCTCATGTTGGCTCCTTAGTCGTTAAGAAATGCCGTTAATGGGCTTGATGCAATGGCATGATTCACCTTACCAGCAAGACCAGCTTCATAGGCCATACGACCACTTTCCACGGCCAATTTAAATGCACGCCCCATTGCAATCGGATCACTTGCCGCTGCGATGGCAGTATTAACCAATACCGCATCAGCCCCCATTTCCATCGCTTCTGCGGCATGTGAAGGTGCACCAATGCCCGCATCCACCACCACAGGTACTTGCGCCTGATCGATAATAATGCGAAGAAAATCGCGAGAAGCGATCCCTTTATTCGAGCCAATCGGCGCACCTAGTGGCATCACGGCAGCGCAACCTACCTCTTCTAATCGCTTACAAAGCACAGGATCGGCATGACAGTAAGGCAGTACGACAAACCCTTCTTTTACCAACTGCTCTGCTGCTTTTAGCGTTTCAATCGGATCAGGCATCAGGTATTTTGGATCAGGGTGAATTTCTAATTTTAGCCAATTCGTCCCCAATGCTTCTCTGGCTAACTGCGCAGCAAAGATCGCTTCTTTGGCATTTTTTGCCCCTGACGTATTAGGCAGTAAATTCACTCCAGCTTGGATCAATGGCGCTAAGATATCGTCATCACGCTCAGCAATATTGACCCGCTTTAGTGCCATCGTCACGAGCTCAGAGCTTGTCGCTAAAATCGATTCAGCCATGACATCTCGATTGGCGTACTTACCCGTTCCGGTAAATAATCGCGATGTGAATGTTTTATCTGCAATGGTCAACATATTAACCTCCTGCTATCGCTTGAAATAACGCGATCTGATCGCCATCAGCAATGACGGTTGTCGACCACTCACTGGCTGCAACAATTCGCTGATTTATCGCGATCGCAGTACCTTGTATGGGTAAATCTAACTGCTTAACAAATTGATTGACGGTTTGCTCAGCCTCGCAAGACATAGATTCATCATTCAGCCAGATAGTTATCATGGTAGCCATTTACACAACCTCCCTTTGCTCTTGCTGACCACATACAGGGCAACAAGGAGCAGCATCAATTGATACCTGCTGCCATTTTCCTGTTAAGCCATTAAATTGCTGCAGTAAACCAAACCCAACTTCACCAACACCTGCGATAGCTTTGATCGCATTAAGCGCTTGTAACGTTCCAATAGTGCCTACAACAGGTCCCATCACGCCGTTACTACGACAGTTTTGATCTTGTGGTGGCGTTTCAGCACTTAATGGAAACACACATTGATAACACGGTGAGATCTGTCTGAAATCAAACGCCAGTAACTGCCCTCGCCAACCTATCGACGCACCAGCAATCAGTGGTGTTTGATGCTGATAACAAGCTTGATTGACCGCATAACGGGTAGCCCAGTTATCACTGCAATCAAGCACAATATCGGCCTGCTGTACTTCCATCGCGAGTTGAAAGCCTGCAAGCTTGGCTTTTACTGCACGCGTTCTCACCAATGGGTTCAATGCTAAAAGCTGATCACAGGCTGCTTGCGCTTTATTGAGTGACACATCGTTTTCTCGATAAATCACCTGACGCTGCAAGTTTGAACTATCAACCTCATCATCATCTGCAATCACCAGTAAGCCAACACCCGCAGCGGCTAGGTACATTGCTGCTGCTGAGCCTAAACCGCCCGCACCGACGATCAATACCTTGGCATTGTTAAGTGCAAGTTGTCCCTGCTCTCCCATGTCTTCGAGCATGATTTGTCGGTTATATCGAATAAAAGCAGTATCAGAGAGTCTGTCAGTTGTCATACATCACCTCACGCTGAACTAAACATTTATTGAGTTGTTCGACGGCAATCGCTGGCTCACTAGACTGGGTGATCGCACGTACCACCGCAACACTACTCACCCCTGTGTCCCAAACCACTGGCACACGCGATAAATCAATACCGCCAATCGCCACCGTTGGAAACGCATTGCCAATGAGTTGTTGATAAAGCTTTAAGCGGTGAACACCTTGCGGTAATGACGGCATTTGCTTAGTTGTAGTTGGGTAAATATGACCGAGGGCGATATAACTTGGATTAAATGCCATCGCACGTAGGATCTCGTAATACCCATGGGTTGAGATCCCCAAGCGAAGGTTGGCTTGTTGAATAGCATTGAGATCAGCAACAGCTAAATCTTCTTGTCCCAAATGCACCCCAAAAGCACCATGCTCAATAGCCAGTTGCCAATAGTCATTAATAAAGACCTGCGCATTTGCCTGCTGACCTAACGCAATAGCTTGAGCAACATCTTGCTCTAAACCTTGAGCATTCGGATCTTTGATCCGCAGCTGAGTCGTTTTCACATCCAATTCAAGTAACTGCTTAACCCATTGGACGGAATCCACCACCGGATATAACGTAAGTTTCTCACTATCAACAGGTGAAAAAGCTTCAACTGGCTGACATTCGAATTGCCAACCAATATCTGACAGCTTTGCAAAATTAGCACAAACGATATCAGGGAAAGCATCACGCTCAGTTGACCAAATGCCCATCTGCGTTGACTGGGCATAGGCTCTTGCTAGCACTAGAGCATCTTCTAAGGGGTAATCAAGCGCGAGTGCCACCAATAACATCGCTCGCTGTTGAGTCGCATTACCAAGTTCAACACTGAAACAACCACGCACGTCACCATCATGATGCCAAATATCAAGGTAGCCCCCCTTAACTGGCAAGCCACAAATTACTAAGTCTGGGCGTTTCAGTACTTGCGCTTTGAGCGATGAGAGTTTCCCATCGATAGAGCCCCATTGATCTTGGATCTCATAATCAACAGGTGTTGTGGAGCAGGCTTGTTCAAAGCCTACTCGTTTAACGCAAGAGGGTGTCGATACCTCAATCCACTCTTGGCTTGATGGCATTAACGTGACTTGCTCACCTAACTGATACTCTGCAGCAGAGGCTAATAATGGCTCAATATGCATCACCAGAGACGATAAAACCTTTGGTAAGCTTAATGTGCTCATTTAGCACTCCTCTTTCGCAGGATGATAAAGCTCGCTACCTTTCTCACGGAACTCTTGTGCTTTTTGCTGCATGCCCTCTAACGGATCGTCTAATAGCTTGATTGCTAGCTCATCAGATCGTTCAAGATCTTTTGCATAATCTCGAACTTCTTGAGAAATCTTCATTGAGCAGAATTTAGGGCCACACATTGAGCAGAAATGAGCAATTTTTCCTGACTCTTGAGGTAGGGTCTCGTCGTGATATGCACGCGCCGTTTCAGGATCTAAACCAAGGTTAAATTGGTCTTCCCAACGAAACTCAAAACGTGCTTTTGATAGCGCATTATCACGTACTTGTGCACCAGGGTGTCCTTTGGCTAAATCAGCGGCATGAGCACATAGCTTATAAGTGATAAGGCCAACTTTTACATCTTCTTTATTTGGCAGACCTAAGTGCTCTTTTGGTGTGACATAACAAAGCATTGCACAACCATACCAACCAATCATAGCGGCACCTATGCCCGAGGTAATATGATCATAGCCCGGTGCAATATCGGTAGTTAGTGGACCCAAAGTATAGAATGGCGCTTCATGACAATGCTCAAGCTGCTCTTCCATGTTTTCTTTGATCATATGCATTGGTACGTGACCAGGGCCTTCAATCATGACCTGAACATCGTATTCCCATGCAATCTTCGTTAACTCACCTAAGGTGCGTAGCTCACTAAACTGCGCTTCATCATTCGCATCAGCGACGGATCCCGGACGCAGGCCATCACCTAGTGATAGTGAAATATCGTATTGCGCACAAATCTCACAGATCTCACGGAAGTGCTCGTAGAGGAAACTTTCTTTATGGTGTGCCAAGCACCACTTCGCCATAATAGAGCCGCCACGCGATACAATGCCTGTTACGCGTTTCGCCGTCATTGGTACATATCGAAGAAGTACGCCAGCATGGATAGTGAAGTAATCCACCCCTTGCTCAGCTTGCTCTAGTAATGTGTCACGGAATACTTCCCAGTTAAGGTTCTCAGCCACCCCATTCACTTTTTCTAGGGCTTGATACATTGGCACAGTACCAATCGGAACAGGGCTGTTACGGATGATCCATTCACGGGTTTCGTGAATATTACGCCCTGTAGAGAGATCCATTACCGTATCTCCACCCCAACGGGTCGACCAAACAAGCTTCTCAACTTCTTCTTCAATCGATGAACTCACCGCTGAATTACCAATATTGGCATTAACTTTAACAAGGAAGTTACGGCCAATGATCATTGGCTCAGTTTCTGGGTGGTTTATATTGGCAGGAATAATCGCACGTCCTTCAGCCACTTCTTGACGCACAAACTCAGGGGTAATTTCTTTTGGTAAGTTGGCACCAAAGCTAATACCTGGATGCTGTTGATTTAAGACTTCATCACGGTATTTCGCACGTCCCATATTTTCACGGATCGCGATATATTCCATCTCAGGGGTAATAATACCTTGGCGCGCATAGTGAAGTTGTGTCACGCACTTACCTGCTTTTGCACGGCGGATCGGTGCACGTTCACCAAAGCGTAAATCATCTAGCGTCTTATCATCTAAACGTTCATTGGCATAATTAGAACTTAAACCGTCAAGGAGCTCTGTATCTTCACGATCTAAAATCCATTGTTCGCGAACGGTAGGCAAACCGCTGTAGATATCAATCGTCTTATCAGGATCGGTATAAAAACCTGAAGTATCGTAAACACGTACAGGTTCATTTGGCTCAAAGATAGGGGATTCTTTGCTACCACCAACCAAACTATCAGCAAGAGTGATTTCACGCATAGGTACACGAAGATCAGAACGACTTCCTTGAACATATACTTTTTGTGAATTTGGGTATGGTTGAACAGTTAATGATTCAATAAATTGTTTAGCTTCCAGTCTCGCTTGCTTGCGATTCGACATAGCAGTTTCCTTGATTTTTCAATGTAGGGGAAAATGCTTGGCGGATGGGCGTAAACAAGAGGTGTGTACTTTATGTACAGCTATGCAGATGCGTACAGTGATCATAGAAGATATGTAGCAGAAGACATTCTCTTGTTCCCTTCGCAGGTATTAGCCTGATCAGGTTCAACGGATCCCGCAATGCGGTCTCAGCCATATGGCACTCCGACAAGTAGCAATGAGTATAGAGAAGCTGTAAAAGCGCAACAACCTTTATACTGAGAAAAAATGTGAAAAGTGACAGATAACAAAAAGCCGTGTATCAACACGGCCTCTTATTACATTCAGCATATTGCTCAAGATTACTGTGAAATCAATACATCACAATTAAGGTGATTCGCTAAAGAATCGCTTAAATCACCAAAGAGGTGGAAAGTCGATTTGTGATACCCGGTGATCACAAGGTTCGCATTAAGCTCCTTGGCTAAGGCTTCAATATGTTTAGAGACATCGCCATCTGCAGTATGAATCGCTTTAACCTTGTAAGAAGAAGCAGCAATCAGTTCAGACAACTCTTTCATACGCTTTTTGGCAATAGTGTCGTGCTCTTCTTGTAATTCAACTTCAACATCAATAAAGCTGACATTGCCAATCCCTGGTTCAACATAAGCAACATGTAAATCAGCGTGATTCTGCTCAGCAATAACGCCAGCTTTTACCATCAATTTATGCGCATTTTTATCTTCAGGGTTAACCGCTAATAACACAGTTTGGTAAAGCGACATATCTAGCCTCCTTGAGCCAAGGCTCATTACAAATTCAATAATTATGATTATGATGCTATAAATGTAGCTATACAACTAACGATGTGGCTGACGAATTAATATTCGATTGAATCAATGATTGCAATATTGGAGAGTTCTCACCTTTCTAACTAGCGATTATCATGACCGCTTTCTATCATTACCTGAAAATATAAACGAGATCCCAATGAGCCAATATTTATTACTAGGATTCATCGCGCTTGGTGGTGCATTCGGTGCCTGCTCACGATACCTAATTTCTGAGCTATGCGTAATGCTATTTGGCCGTGGCTTCCCATACGGTACTTTAACCGTAAACGTGCTGGGCTCCTTAATCATGGGGTTATTGATGTCAGCACTGAATCAAGGAATGATTGAAGCTGCGCCATGGCGACCTATCATCGGCTTGGGCTTCCTAGGTGCATTAACTACGTTCTCAACATTCTCAATGGATAACGTAGTACTTATGCAGCAAGGCGAGTTTTTTAAAGCTGGTTTAAACATTTTGCTTAACGTTATTGTCAGTATCGCCGCGTGTTATGTTGGCTACCAAATCATGATGAAAAGCTAACTAACAGACATAAAAAAACCGCCAATTAGGCTAACACCTATCACTTAAGGTGTTTGGAACGAACTGGATAACGAGTTTTATTGATACGAACGGCTCTCTGCTTGGGCCGTTTTTTTCTTTCAGGTAATATGTAACGCTTTACTTGTTTTCTCATTGCTCTCAGTTTTTGAGGAATTGAACCTGGCGAAGCGATGGCACACCACATTAATTCATCTTGAATATCTCTTAACGCCATCATAAAACTTATCCGTAATGGTGAAACATTCGCTTCTGCCGCTATTCTACTTATTTCTAAGCGAACAAGATTATAAGCTATCAATATTCCCCATATTTCTTGCTCAATACCTTCTACTGATTGACTACGCAATAATATTTCATCTTCAAGCATGTCATGTTTTATTTCACCATAACTGTTTTCTATCTCCCAACGTTCGAAATAAACATCAAGCAAAGCTTGATAGCTATAATGCTCACCAACTAAGGAAGTAAGAAGCCCTTGGATATGATATTTTTGAGTTTTTTCTGGATAAAGCACTAATCGAGCTTGCCATTTTTCAGGAAGGCTTGGGTCTTTAGCTCTTGCATATTTGGATACATCCATTTCTACAATCAAATCTCGTCCTGCTTCATCAAGCTGCTTAATGACGGTATATCGCGTATTTGATTTAATTGGAGTCATCCAATGACTCGAATCATGCTGACGTTGCCAATTAATCATCAACTCGGCGCCAAGATAACATCGGTCAAAAATAGTTAAAGAATCTGGCGTTATTGAGGATATAAGCTGTTTAGCATAGTTCTCTTCACCAATATTGCTGGGACCAAATGCTACGTTGTGTATTAATCGACTACGAAGGGAGCATAAAGCACATAACCTGACGATAGGGTATTCTGTATGCTGTATCTTACCGTGTTTGACATACTGAAAGTGACTCGCTAATTCTGGAGTATCATGACTTCTAAATTGAGTTCCATCGACAGAGAAAAGGCGTAAGCCTTTCCATGTGTCTCCGCTATCTTCGGCTTTCGTCCAATATTTGGCAGTGAGTGAGAAAAGTGCTTTTAGAGGCTGTGCTGTCAATCGTTTTCGCGCCTGAGGGATAGCACTTGGTGCAATAGAATCACCTTGTGATCGCGATAATTGCAAATCAAGTTTATTCAAGACATCGGTTATCGATCTATTACGATATAGGCCAATTCCAACGATTAACCAAACAACCAATTCCGCAGGTAATTTTCGTCTGCGTATACTGGCCTTATTGGTTTCATCTAATGCTTGTTGAATCCACTCAAGAGGTAAGTCTCTTTGAAATAATGAGAGTGATTCTGGTGCTGCAAACGCATCTACATCAATGAGCCAATGTGACAACATAAAAAATACCCCCAGTTTTGCAAAACTGAGGGTATTTTTAACTATCTGAAAGATCGTGCAACCAATCAATTTCTTAAGTGATAGGTGTTAGCCAATTAGGCGGTTTTTTTATGTCTTACATCTAAGGTATTCAGACTTAAATAGCAATTAACCCGATAGCACGGCATGCCATTATTTATATCAAACTCAAAGAACTGCTTAATAATACTTATAGATAATTCGGAGAACCTAAATCGATAAATGTAAAAAAGCCCCGCTATTTCTAGCGAGGCTTCTTAATAAGTGGCGGAGCGGACGGGACTCGAACCCGCGACCCCCGGCGTGACAGGCCGATATTCTAACCAACTGAACTACCGCTCCACACGGAGATAAAACTTTCGTTTTATCCGATACCTGTCGTTCAGAACAAGTATCTTAAATTTAAAGCCTGGCGATGTCCTACTCTCACATGGGGAGGCCCCACACTACCATCGGCGCTATTACGTTTCACTACTGAGTTCGGCATGGGATCAGGTGGGTCCATAACGCTATGGTCGCCAAGCAAATTCGTTACAATCTTGAAAAGCTGATTCTCAAACACACGTTCAAGTGTTCTTGGAGTCCGTATAAAACCCCTTGGGTGTTGTATGGTTAAGCCTCACGGGCAATTAGTATCGGTTAGCTCAATGCCTCGCAGCACTTACACACCCGACCTATCAACGTTGTAGTCTTCAACAACCCTTTAGAGACCTTAAAGGTCTAGGGATGACTCATCTTGAGGCTCGCTTCCCGCTTAGATGCTTTCAGCGGTTATCGATTCCGAACTTAGCTACCGGGCAATGCGTCTGGCGACACAACCCGAACACCAGCGGTTCGTCCACTCCGGTCCTCTCGTACTAGGAGCAGCCCCTCTCAATCATCCAACGCCCACGGCAGATAGGGACCGAACTGTCTCACGACGTTCTAAACCCAGCTCGCGTACCACTTTAAATGGCGAACAGCCATACCCTTGGGACCGACTTCAGCCCCAGGATGTGATGAGCCGACATCGAGGTGCCAAACACCGCCGTCGATATGAACTCTTGGGCGGTATCAGCCTGTTATCCCCGGAGTACCTTTTATCCGTTGAGCGATGGCCCTTCCATTCAGAACCACCGGATCACTATGACCTGCTTTTCGCACCTGCTCGAATTGTCATTCTCGCAGTCAAGCGGGCTTATGCCATTGCACTAACCTCACGATGTCCGACCGTGATTAGCCCACCTTCGTGCTCCTCCGTTACTCTTTGGGAGGAGACCGCCCCAGTCAAACTACCCACCAGGCACTGTCCGTAACCCCGATAAGGGGCCCACGTTAGAACATCAAGCATACAAGGGTGGTATTTCAAGGACGACTCCATAACCGCTAGCGCGATTATTTCACAGTCTCCCACCTATCCTACACATGTAGGGTCAATGTTCAGTGCCAAGCTATAGTAAAGGTTCACGGGGTCTTTCCGTCTAGCCGCGGGGACGCAGCATCTTCACTGCGATTTCAATTTCACTGAGTCTCGGGTGGAGACAGCGTGGTAATCATTACGCCATTCGTGCAGGTCGGAACTTACCCGACAAGGAATTTCGCTACCTTAGGACCGTTATAGTTACGGCCGCCGTTTACCGGGGCTTCGATCAAGAGCTTCGACCGAAGTCTAACCCCATCAATTAACCTTCCGGCACCGGGCAGGCGTCACACCGTATACGTCATCTTTCGATTTTGCACAGTGCTGTGTTTTTAATAAACAGTTGCAGCCACCTGGTATCTGCGACTCCCGGCAGCTTAGAGAGCAAGTCTCATCACCGCTAGGAGCGTACCTTCTCCCGAAGTTACGGTACCATTTTGCCTAGTTCCTTCACCCGAGTTCTCTCAAGCGCCTTGGTATTCTCTACCTGATCACCTGTGTCGGTTTGGGGTACGATTCCTTATAATCTGAAGCTTAGAAGCTTTTCCCGGAAGCATGGCATCAATGACTTCATCACCGTAGTGACTCGACATCGTATCTCAGCCTTAAGATGGTCCGGATTTGCCTAAACCATCAGCCTACATACTTGGACCTGGACAACCGTCGCCAGGCTCACCTAGCCTTCTCCGTCCCTCCATCGCAATTATAAGAAGTACGGGAATATTAACCCGTTTCCCATCGACTACGCCTTTCGGCCTCGCCTTAGGGGTCGACTTACCCTGCCCCGATTAACGTTGGACAGGAACCCTTGATCTTCCGGCGAGGGAGTTTTTCACTCCCTTTATCGTTACTCATGTCAGCATTCGCACTTCTGATACCTCCAGCATGCCTTACAGCACACCTTCAACGGCTTACAGAACGCTCCCCTACCCAATGAAGTAAAACTTCATTGCCGCAGCTTCGGTGTATAGCTTAGCCCCGTTAAATCTTCCGCGCAGGCCGACTCGACCAGTGAGCTATTACGCTTTCTTTAAATGATGGCTGCTTCTAAGCCAACATCCTGGCTGTCTGAGCCTTCCCACATCGTTTCCCACTTAGCTATAACTTTGGGACCTTAGCTGGCGGTCTGGGTTGTTTCCCTCTTCACGACGGACGTTAGCACCCGCCGTGTGTCTCCCGGATAGTACTTACTGGTATTCGGAGTTTGCAAAGGGTTGGTAAGTCGGGATGACCCCCTAGCCTTAACAGTGCTCTACCCCCAGTAGTATTCGTCCGAGGCGCTACCTAAATAGCTTTCGGGGAGAACCAGCTATCTCCGAGTTTGATTGGCCTTTCACCCCTAGCCACAAGTCATCCGCTAATTTTTCAACATTAGTCGGTTCGGTCCTCCAGTAAGTGTTACCTCACCTTCAACCTGCCCATGGCTAGATCACTCGGTTTCGGGTCTAATCCTAGCAACTCTGACGCCCAGTTAAGACTCGGTTTCCCTACGGCTCCCCTAAACGGTTAACCTTGCTACTAAAATTAAGTCGCTGACCCATTATACAAAGGTACGCAGTCACATAACAAGTATGCTCCTACTGCTTGTACGTACACGGTTTCAGGTTCTATTTCACTCCCCTCACAGGGGTTCTTTTCGCCTTTCCCTCACGGTACTGGTTCACTATCGGTCAGTCAGGAGTATTTAGCCTTGGAGGATGGTCCCCCCATATTCAGACAAGATAACACGTGTCCCGTCCTACTCGTTTTCACTGATAATGCGTTGTCGGTTACGGGGCTATCACCCTGTATCGCAGAACTTTCCAGAACTTTCACCTAACGCAAAACTAGCTTAAGGGCTAATCCGGTTTCGCTCGCCGCTACTACCGGAATCTCGGTTGATTTCTCTTCCTCGGGGTACTTAGATGTTTCAGTTCCCCCGGTTCGCCTCGTGCTGCTATGTATTCACAACACGATACGTGCTTATGCACGTGGGTTTCCCCATTCGGAAATCCCAGAGTCACAGGTTTTTACTACCTTCTCTGGGCTTATCGCAAGTTAATACGTCCTTCATCGCCTCTGACTGCCAAGGCATCCACCGTGTACGCTTAGTCACTTAACCATACAACCCCAAGAGGTTTCGTATGTTCAAACAACCAAGGTTTATGTCTCTGATAAGGAGACGTTGGTTTTTCGCCGGACTCGATACAAGACACTTGAATGTGTATTGTTTTGAGAACTCGTTTTCATCTTTCGATGAAAACTATAAATCAATCTATCGATTGAATTTACTAGTCAGCTTTCCAGATTGTTAAAGAGCATTAACGCAAAAGCGTTAATCAATAACAAATGTTATTCATTAGCACTTTCGCTATTTTTCTAAAACCATTTCACCAAGCAATCTGTGTGGACACTGCATTTAAACAGTTAAGTCTTTAGGTAAGGAGGTGATCCAGCCCCAGGTTCCCCTAGGGCTACCTTGTTACGACTTCACCCCAGTCATGAACCACACCGTGGTAAACGCCCTCCGAAGGTTAAGCTATCTACTTCTGGTGCAGCCCACTCCCATGGTGTGACGGGCGGTGTGTACAAGGCCCGGGAACGTATTCACCGTGACATTCTGATTCACGATTACTAGCGATTCCGACTTCATGGAGTCGAGTTGCAGACTCAATCCGGACTACGACGTACTTTCTGGGATTCGCTCACTCTCGCGAGTTGGCAGCCCTCTGTATACGCCATTGTAGCACGTGTGTAGCCCTACTCGTAAGGGCCATGATGACTTGACGTCGTCCCCACCTTCCTCCGGTTTATCACCAGCAGTCTCCCTGGAGTTCCCACCCGAAGTGCTGGCAAACAAGGATAAGGGTTGCGCTCGTTGCGGGACTTAACCCAACATTTCACAACACGAGCTGACGACAGCCATGCAGCACCTGTCTCAGAGCTCCCGAAGGCACCAAAGCATCTCTGCTAAGTTCTCTGGATGTCAAGAGTAGGTAAGGTTCTTCGCGTTGCATCGAATTAAACCACATGCTCCACCGCTTGTGCGGGCCCCCGTCAATTCATTTGAGTTTTAATCTTGCGACCGTACTCCCCAGGCGGTCTACTTAACGCGTTAGCTCCGAAAGCCACGGCTCAAGGCCACAACCTCCAAGTAGACATCGTTTACGGCGTGGACTACCAGGGTATCTAATCCTGTTTGCTCCCCACGCTTTCGCATCTGAGCGTCAGTCTTTGTCCAGGGGCCGCCTTCGCCACCTGTATTCCTTCAGATCTCTACGCATTTCACCGCTACACCTGAAATTCTACCCCCCTCTACAAGACTCTAGTCTGCCAGTTCAAAATGCTGTTCCGAGGTTGAGCCCCGGGCTTTCACATCTTGCTTAACAGACCGCCTGCATGCGCTTTACGCCCAGTAATTCCGATTAACGCTCGCACCCTCCGTATTACCGCGGCTGCTGGCACGGAGTTAGCCGGTGCTTCTTCTGTAGGTAACGTCAAACAATGCCGCTATTAACGACACTGCCTTCCTCCCTACTGAAAGTACTTTACAACCCGAAGGCCTTCTTCATACACGCGGCATGGCTGCATCAGGGTTTCCCCATTGTGCAATATTCCCCACTGCTGCCTCCCGTAGGAGTCTGGACCGTGTCTCAGTTCCAGTGTGGCTGATCATCCTCTCAGACCAGCTAGGGATCGTTGCCTTGGTGAGCCATTACCTCACCAACAAGCTAATCCCACCTGGGCTAATCCTGACGCGAGAGGCCCGAAGGTCCCCTCTTTGCTCCGAAGAGATTATGCGGTATTAGCTATCGTTTCCAATAGTTATCCCCCACATCAGGGCATATTCCCAGGCATTACTCACCCGTCCGCCGCTCGCCGCCCTTAACGTTCCCCGAAGGTTCAGTTAAGTCGCTGCCGCTCGACTTGCATGTGTTAGGCCTGCCGCCAGCGTTCAATCTGAGCCATGATCAAACTCTTCAATTAAAGTTTTGTTGGTCTTTCGACAAGCTCAATGAATACTGTTAATTCATCATAAAATGATGAATGAATTGACTGTGCTGATACCGAAGTATCAAATTGGTCACTAGTATCATTGATAAATCTTTTTGACTAATCATTCAACGAGTGCCCACACAGATTGCATGGTCAAATTGTTAAAGAACAATACTGATTTCGTTGCTAGCCAGTGGCTCACTCCGTGTCAGTGAGGTCGCATTATAGAGAGTTCGATCACATTAGCAAGGGCTAAATTGAAATATTTCTGACATATTTAATCACTCGAGCAAATAACGATCAAAGCACCTCGCTTTGACTATAATTCACCCACCATATTCGCTAATCTAGTTCAATAAATACGCATTATTATAGGTATAGTTATGCCAAGCCCTTTACGCTCTTATAAAACGATTTATCCAACAGTAGGTAATAATGTCTTTATTGACCCTTCTAGCGTGATTATTGGTGACGTTCGCTTAGCTGATGATGCCAGTATTTGGCCTTTAGTCGCTGCGCGTGGTGATGTTAATTACATTACTATTGGTAAACGCACTAATATCCAAGATGGTAGCGTGCTACACGTTAGCCGTGTCAGTGATGATCACCCCAATGGCTTTCCGCTTATTATTGGTGATGATGTGACAGTTGGACATAAAGCGATGCTACATGGCTGCCAAGTAGGTCATCGAGTATTAGTGGGTATGGGAGCGATTATTTTAGATGGTGCAGTCATAGAAGATGATGTGATCGTTGGTGCTGGCAGTTTAGTCCCCCCCAATAAACGCCTAGCCGCTGGTTTTCTTTATGTCGGCAGCCCTGCCAAACAAGCTCGCCCTTTAACGGATAAAGAGAAAACCTTTTTGTCGCAATCAGCAGATAACTATGTGCGACTCAAAAATGAGTACCTTTGCGAAGAACTGCCATTGTAAATAAAAAGAAGCCTTATCTAACGATAAGGCTTCTCGATAATTATTTGAGTGACTTAGCCAATAACGACATCACCGTTATCATCAAAACATTCATCTTCAATCATTTCTTCAGCTAACTCTTCAAGATCGAAACGGTAAGCTGAGAACTGCGCTAAAATGTCCGCTTCATCTTGTAACGATTTATCACTGCGTACTTGTAACCATTCAAGGCTTACCCAGCAGGTAATTAATGCAAAGGCTTGCTGGGCGGGAAAGTTAACCGCTTGGCGAACAGCATCCCATGCTTGAATATCTGAAAATAGAATATCTTGGTTCATTACTTTTACTCTTGTAAGGTTCGGCGTAATTCGCGCTGTACTTGTTTTGCGCCAGGGCGAAGTCCACGCCATAACATAAAGCTTTCTGCCGCTTGTCCAACGAGCATACCTAGCCCATCTAGTGTTTTAATTGCGCCATGCTCTTTCGCCCAACGATTAAAAGAAGTGATCGCTGAGCCATACACCATGTCATAGCAAGTAGTATTCGCACCAATCACTGTTGATGGTATTGCAGGTACATCCCCGGAAAGACTGGCTGAGGTTGAATTGATGATCACATCAAAGGTTTGATCTTCAAGTTCAGCTTGCTCTAATGCCGCTACATTGCCGTCAGATGAAAATAACTCTGCTAATTGTTGCGCTTTACTCAAGGTACGGTTAGCGATCACAAGTTGCTTAGGCTGCTGTGCTAATAGTGGCAATATCACACCACGGGCTGCGCCACCTGCACCTAATAATAAGATGCGTTGCTCTTTTAATTCGACATGCTGATTGATGAGATCTTGCACCAAACCTTCACCATCGGTGTTATCACCTAACACGCCACCATCATCTAGTTTCTTAAGCGTGTTAACAGCACCAGCTAAACGAGCACGTTCTGTCAGGGTGGTCGCATATTGATAAGCTTGCTCTTTAAATGGCACCGTGATGTTACAACCTTTACCACCATCATTAAAAAATGCATCTGCCGCTTGTACGAAACCATCAAGCGCTACTAGTTGGCTGGTGTATGTCATCTGCTGGCTCGTTTGACGGGCAAACAAGGTATGAATGAACGGAGATTTACTTTGTCCGATCGGGTTACCAAATACGACGTACTTATCCATATACGAATTCTCTCTTTATATAAGCAGGCTCTATCACTCCGTGATCTGAGCTAAATGATTGTTCACCACTCACGCGGCTGTAAGAAATCTTGATACAAACGGGCTTCTGCTGAGTTTGGCTCTGGCTCATAACAGTATTCCCAGCGTGCTAATGGCGGCATCGACATTAAAATCGATTCTGTTCGTCCACCACTTTGTAGGCCAAATAAGGTGCCACGATCGTAAACCAAATTAAACTCAACATAACGTCCACGACGATATAACTGAAACTCTCGCTCACGTTCGCCATAAGGCAAGTGATAACGCTGTTTTACAATTGGCATGTAAGCATCAATGTAGCCATTGCCTACCGCTTGCATGTAAGCAAAGCTCTTTTCAAATCCCCACTGATTGAGATCATCAAAGAACAAACCACCCACACCACGCGTTTCATTTCGATGCGGTAGGAAGAAGTATTGATCACACCACGCTTTGTGCTCTGAATACACATTATCACCAAACGGGGCACAAAGTTGTTTCGCAGTATCATGCCAATGTTGGCAATCTTCTTCGAATGGGTAAAAAGGGGTGAGATCAAATCCACCCCCAAACCACCACACAGGTGCTTCGCCGTCTTTTTCTGCGATGAAGAAACGGACATTGGCATGAGAGGTAGGTACATAAGGATTGCGAGGGTGGATAACCAAGGATACGCCCATAGCTTCAAAGCGGCGGCCTGCAAGTTCAGGTCGATGCGCGGTAGCAGAAGCTGGCATTTCAGCACCGTAAACATGAGAGAAGTTCACACCTGCTTGCTCGAAGATCTCACCGCTACGTAATACACGGCTACGACCGCCACCACCTTCTTCACGTTGCCATTGGTCTTGCTCAAATGATACTGTGGTTTCTTGCTGTTCTAATGCTTGGCAAATGCGATCTTGTAAATCCAACAAGAAGGATTTCACCGCATGTTTGTCGACTTGGTTATCCATACTATTTACCCCTGACGGAAGATATTGCCATTGCGTGCATCACGGATCTCAGAAGGATTGGTACGTCCTCCCGTTTCTCCTTGAAGGATCGCTGCTAGACAATGACCCAGTTGTTGCTCGACTTCTTGTGCAGTTCGACCCGGCTCTTGTCCTGTTAGGTTAGCGCTAGTTGAGGTAATTGGCTTACCAAATTCTAAACATAGGCGTTGTACTAATGGATGATCGCTCACACGTACCGCAATAGTCGTAAACTGACCCGTTAAAAAAGCAGGTACATTCGCTTTAGTTGGCATAACCCATGTTACAGGACCAGGCCACGTTGCCATCACTGTCGCTTTTTGCTCTACCGTTAATTGGCTTTCATCAATGTATGGCAATAACTGCTCATAATTAGCTGCGATCAAAATTAGCCCTTTTTCAACTGGGCGCTGTTTAATTTCTAATAGTTTTTCGACCGCTTGTTGATTATCAGGATCACAGCCAACACCAAACACCGCTTCGGTTGGGTAACCAATCACTTCACCTTGTTTTAAGGCCGCGACAACTTGAGCAAAATTCTCCACAGTATCCTCGTTTCTTCTTGGGCTAACATTGTTGTTTTACTTTCTCAAAATCATTCTACCTACTCCTTAGTCACAACTCCATGCTAGGTTATAAGACAGTCAATATTCATGACGCAAACGTTTTCCTTTGCGATAAATCACCGTATAATGCCGACATCAACACGATGTTAAGTTATGACCTGAAGGAGAATGAGATGAAAGTTGGAATTATCATGGGTTCAAAATCTGACTGGTAAACCATGCAACATGCCGCTGAGATGCTTGATCGTTTCAATGTTCCTTATGAGACAAAGGTCGTTTCAGCTCACCGCACCCCACATTTACTGGCTGAATACGCAGAAAGTGCACAAGAGCGTGGTATTAAAGTGATCATCGCAGGTGCTGGCGGCGCGGCTCACTTACCTGGTATGACAGCTGCTTTTACTAGCGTACCTGTATTAGGTGTACCAGTACAATCTCGCGCCCTAAAAGGTATGGACTCACTGCTTTCGATTGTTCAAATGCCAAAGGGGATTGCAGTAGGTACATTGGCGATTGGTGATGCAGGTGCTGCCAATGCTGGCCTATTAGCCGCACAAATTATCGGTACGCAAGATGAGCAAGTACTTGCTGCCATTGATGCTTTTCGTAAAGAGCAAACAGAAACCGTACTGAGTAATCCAAATCCAGCTGAGGACGCATAATGAATAACGTGCTCGTCCTTGGAGCAGGTCAACTAGCCCGTATGATGGCACTGGCTGGCGCACCGCTTAACATCAATGTGATTGCCTATGATGTGGGTAGCGATAAGGTGGTTCACCCACTAACCCTACAGGTTATGGCGGACTCTTTAGCTCAAGCCATTAATGAAGTTGATGCCATCACCGCTGAATTTGAACACATTCCTCACGATATTTTAGATAGTTGCGCCGCTAGAGGAAAATTCTTCCCAACGCCTGATGCAATTAAAGCAGGTGGCGATCGCCGACTTGAAAAAGCGTTACTGGATAACGCAGGCGTGCGAAATGCTAACTACCATGTGATCCGTGAGCGTGCTGATCTGTTAACAGCGATTGAAAAGATCGGCTTACCGCTGGTGCTAAAAAGTGCCTTAGGTGGTTATGACGGTAAAGGGCAGTGGCGCTTAAAAGAAAGCACACAAATTGATGCGATCTGGCCTGAAATGGCGCAATGTATTGCCGATTCTGCTAATCAAGCGATTGTGGCAGAGCAATTCATTCCTTTTCAACGTGAAGTCTCATTGATTGGTGCCCGCAATCGTAGCGGTGATATTCAAGTATTTAACTTAACAGAGAATATTCACACTGATGGCGTATTAAGCCTATCTACCGCAATTGTGGGTGACTCACCGCTGCAAGCACAAGCCGATGACATGTTCCGTGCCGTAGCAAATAGCCTTGATTATGTTGGCGTGTTAGCTATCGAGTTTTTTGATCTTAATGGTGAGTTATTGGTAAACGAAATTGCACCACGGGTTCATAACTCAGGCCACTGGACACAACAAGGAGCTGAAACCTGCCAATTTGAAAACCATTTACGTGCGGTATGTGACTTTCCACTTGGCAACACGCAATTAACTCGACCAAGTGCGATGATCAATATCTTAGGGTTAGACAGCGTGCCAGATGCAGTTTATGCCCAAGAAGGTTGCCATGTTCATTGGTACGGCAAAGAAAAACGAGCAGGCCGTAAAATGGGGCACATTAACGTGTGTGCTGATACCCCAGAGCAACTGCAGTACCGTTTGATCATGTTATCGAGCTTACTCGATGAGAACGATTTCCCAGCGCTACCTCGCTAAATACACCTATATAAAAACCGACAAAAAAGCCTGCAATCTATGCAGGCTTTGTTTTTTATTCTGTTTTATCTAAGCTTTCAAGCTCTTGGTAAGCATGGCATTTTCTATCAGCACATTGCAGCTTCACACCGCTAGCTAATTTCTTTTCAATTAACAAACCAAAGCCACATTGCTGGCAAGTCCCAACAACAGGTTTGTTATTCACCGCAAAACGACAACTTGGATACTGATCACAGGCATAGAATACTTTGCCATAACGGGATTTTCGCTCCGTTAAATGGCCTTTGTGACATTCAGGACATTCAACATCCGTATTCTCCGCTTTCTTTTCCGTTGATGCCAAATAATGACAAGCAGGGTATGCCGAACAACCAATAAACATCCCATAACGACCTTGACGTAAAACCAACGGGCTTTCACATTCAGGGCAAGGCATATCTAACTCTTTCACCACATGACCATCATTGTGATTTAATGGCTGAATGTAATCACACGTTGGGTAGTGATCACAGCCAAGAAACGGACCACGCTTACCAAAGCGCATCACAAGCTCACTACCACACTGTGGACAAGGCGAGTGTGCTAACGCTTGTTCATGGGCTGAAAATAAAGGCGTGTTATTGGTTTTCATTGGGTGTGCTCAACAAGAAAAAAATCGCAGATACAATAACGGGCCACTCAATGGCCCGCTGCGTTTAATGAATAGTGCCTTCTTCATCCGCACCATATAGCAGCTCTTCCATTTGGCTATACGCCGTTTCATTGCCCGGCGCATTAAAGAGTACCATTAAGATGATCCATTTCAGATCATCTAACGAAAACTCATTGGTATCGAGCTCCATAATACGATCGATCACCATTTCACGTGTATCAGAACTCAATACATGGATTTGCTCAAGATACATCAAGAAGCCACGGCAAGTCACATCCATGCGGATCATCTCTTGCTCGGTATAAACACGCATCGATGTTGCTGCACAGTTATTCACATAAGGGGTATGCTCAGTTTCTTGCAGCGCTGCCAGTTGTTCTAACCAACTAAGAGCTTTATAAATATCATCTTGATGGAACCCTGCACGAATTAACTCTTCGGAAAGTTCATCTTGATCAAACATCAACTCAGCATC
Source organism: Photobacterium leiognathi (assembly GCF_030685535.1). Lineage (NCBI taxonomy): Bacteria > Pseudomonadati > Pseudomonadota > Gammaproteobacteria > Vibrionales > Vibrionaceae > Photobacterium > Photobacterium leiognathi. The sequence continues at coordinate 3,210,655 of NZ_CP131601.1, forward strand.
ACTTTGGATGTAAGTCTCAAACAGGTACATAAGAATGTCCATCATGACTCGCTCCTCCTCGTTCTGATATAACCACCTGGCACTGCACTGACCAAACCAAGTAACTCCAACTCTAACAGCTGGGTTAATATTTCGTGGACAGGCTGTTCACAGCGTTCAGCAACTACATCTACGGGTGTTGCTTCGGTGCCTACGTTAGCCAACAGCGCTGGAAATGGCAATTCTTCATTTTCAGGTTGTGGCAAAGGCAAGCCTATTTGATTATTTATTGCGCACTCAGTAAGGGTTCCTACTTCATTAAAAATATCGAGGGGACTTTCTACCAGTGTAGCACCGGATTTTATCAAGGCATTACAGCCCTTACTTTGCGTGTTATAGATAGAGCCAGGGATGGCAAACACTTCACGCCCTTGCTCTAGCGCGTAACGTGCAGTGATGAGTGAACCACTTTTTTCAGCTGCCTCTACGACTAATACGCCGGTCGATAAGCCACTGATCACTCTATTTCGTCGAGGAAAATTTTGTGGTCTTGGTTTTTCATCAGGCCAGAATTCTGATACCAACGCCCCTTGCTCGACAATATCATTGGCTAACTTTCGATGCCGGGCTGGATATACCTGATCTAAACCAGAGCCCAGCACGGCAATGGTGGCACCACCAGATTTCAATGCCCCTAAATGGGCTTGGCCATCTATTCCTAAAGCTAAACCGCTGGTCACCACGTATTCTGCTTGTCCTAACGCATAACCAAAATTAAAGGCCGCTTCTCTGCCATCAATGGATGCCGAACGACTTCCTATAATCGCAATTTGCGGCTTAGATAAATAGGAAGCATCTCCTCGAATAAACAACAAGGGAGGCGGTGACGAGATTTGTTTGAGTAAATAAGGATAGTGAGGGGAATCGAATGTCAGTATTTGCTGAAATGGTCGTTCATGCCAAGCCAAAACTTGATCAATTCGACGCTGATCTGGTGACACTATAGCAGTGGCTTGTTGTTCACTTAGCCCTAACTGGCGTAATTGTTCAAACGGCAGTGCTACACAGTCAGCAGCAGAAATTTTACTTAATAATTTATTAATACGATGACCCCCTAATGTTGGAGTCATCGCTAGCACTAACCAAGGGTAGAGTGCGTTAGTCATCAATACTTATCGCGTTGGTGGAACCGCGATAACCCCCGGTTTAAACGGCTCTAAACTTTGCATCACCACCGCTAAACTAAAACGCTCATAAGGACGCAATACCATTAGTTTACCAACAGACACTTCACCTAACTGAGTTGAGCCAGCAAACGGATTATCTTTGTAATGGTAACTGCCTTTTTTGCCTTGCACTTTGGCGCCAGGTTTAAACAGATCAAATACGTAGCCCGACTCCACACCATCTAAATGACCACGATCTAGCACTACAACATCAAAACTAGAGATATAACTGCGCCCTTCTAGTTGACCAATCACGTTGGCTGTCATAGATTCTGGCGGCGTTGAGGGTGAGAACGATAAATTAGGCTCACCACTCACAAGTAGAGGTAACAATATGTCGTTTTGACTGATTTCTTGACGGTAAGTATCTACACGCAATTGGCTCGTTGTTTCATCTGCTGCTGTTACAGTTAAATCCGCAATTTCTTTTAGCGTCATCACTTTCGCTTCAACCGCAGGTTGCGTTTCCGTTGCTGCATCGTCACGCTCAAAAGTTTCTTCAATACGGTAAACACGCCATTGGGTAGTTGGTGCTAACGGTTGATCAGCCCATACAATATCACCGACAGAAAGATAACCACGCTCATCACTAGCGCCTAACACCTGAGGCTGAGATTTAGCAGATTCTTGGCTGATCAATTTATTTTCAGCCACGTACTCCAGCATTAAGTATCCCGGTAGTGTCGTAATAGGATCACGGATAACTCGCGCTTTTGGCGAGAGTTTTACATGCTTTTTCAAACTCAGTTTTGGCTGTCCATTAACCCAGATAAGGTGGAGGCGATCACCAGGGTAAATAAGGTGAGGGTTTTTAATGTAGCTATTCTTTTCCCATAATTGTGGCCATGACCATGGATTTTCGAGAAATACTCCAGAAATATCCCATAACGTATCACCTTTCTTGACGATGTAGACTTCTGGTATATCTTTTTTAAGTAATGGGGATGGCGCAGCAAACAGAGAGGGGATAAAAAGCATAAAGCTAAGAATAATGCCCAATTGCTTCATGAGATCGCTTCCTTGGATAACACAACCGAATCGTAAGGCTCCGCCTTACAACAAATAAAATACGTTTATCGTCTCAGACTGGCATTAGCTTGTTGATATGTCGACTGTTTAACGATGAGCAAAAAGCGCTTTTCGGTTCACGTCACTATTTATAGAAAACTGTTGCAGCTCAATAACGTCAAGTTTGCTAACGGCTAACACTAATCCCTTTCATCATAAAATAGTGCCATGCTGCTTTTCATTTCCTTATTCCTAGCCCACAGCAAAAAATTCGGTACTGTTATTTGATCTGTAAAATGACTAGAATTAGACCAACAGCGATTTATTTTTAGTTACCGTTAACGAATTCGAGTCCTTATGTCTGTATTACAAGTTTTAACCTTTCCGGACGAGCGCCTACGTACTGTCGCAAAGCCTGTTGAGGCAATAACACCTGAAATCCAAACAATTATCGATGATATGTTGGAAACCATGTACGACGAAGAAGGCATTGGTCTTGCGGCAACTCAAGTCGATATTCACCAACGTATTGTGGTGATTGATACTTCTGAAACGCGCGATCAACCTATGGTACTGATCAACCCAGAAATCACTGAAAAACGTGGTGAAGATGGGATTGAAGAAGGATGTCTTTCTGTTCCTGGCGCACGTGCATTAGTCCCACGCGCAGCAGAAGTGAGCGTAACCGCCTTGGATCGTAACGGTGATACCATCAGCTTTGATGCAGACGAGCTACTGGCTATTTGTATTCAACATGAATTAGATCACCTAGCTGGTAAGTTATTTGTGGACTACTTGTCACCGCTAAAGCGTCAGCGTATCAAACAAAAACTAGAAAAAATTAAACGCCATAACGAAAAAAACTAATTATTTAGAGGTTACCTTGAGCAAACCATTACGCATCGTTTTTGCCGGTACTCCTGACTTCGCCGCCCGTCACTTGGCGGCGTTGTTGTCTTCACAGCACGACGTTGTTGCTGTTTACACTCAACCGGATCGCCCAGCAGGCCGTGGTAAAAAGCTAACGGCAAGCCCTGTAAAAGCCATTGCACTTGAAAATGATATTCCGGTTTACCAGCCTGTTTCACTTCGCAATGAAGAAGCACAACAAGAGCTAGCAGCAATTGATGCAGACATCATGGTAGTTGTAGCTTATGGTCTATTATTGCCACAAGAAGTGTTAGATACACCGCGTTTAGGTTGTATTAACGTACACGGTTCTATTCTGCCTCGCTGGCGTGGTGCGGCACCTATCCAACGCTCTATTTGGGCTGGTGACACCGAAACAGGTGTGACCATCATGCAGATGGACATCGGCCTTGATACTGGCGACATGCTAAAAGTGGCAACTTTGCCAATTGAAGCGACAGATACCAGTGCAACCATGTATGAAAAGCTGGCTGATCTTGGCCCAGATGCACTCATTGATTGTTTATCTGATATTGCTGATGGCACAGCCGTGGCAGTTAAACAAGACGATGAGCAAGCAAACTACGCCAAAAAGCTAAGTAAAGAAGAAGCGTTGATTGACTGGACAATGAATGCAGCTGCGATTGAGCGTTGCGTGCGTGCATTTAACCCATGGTAAATGAGTTACTTCACCGTGACAGAGCAAAACGTCAAAGTATGGCAAACAGCGGTAGAAGCCGATAACCAAGGTAAAGCGCCAGGTACAATTTTATCTGCGGATAAACAAGGTATCTTGGTGGCGACAGGTAATGGCGCACTTCGCCTTATTTCGCTTCAACCTCCAGGCAAAAAAGCCATGTCAGCGGCGGATTTACTAAACTCGCGTCGAGAATGGTTCGAACCTGGCACTCAGCTATAAACACCAATGCCAGTGTTCAGTCACTGGCTTTTCTTTTTTAAGTTCCAACATTGTTATCGCCAGCACTAACGGCGTGTTCAGGAAACAGCTATGAATGTAAGAGCCACCGCGGCCAAAGTTATTTATCAGGTCGTCGATCAAGGGCAGTCATTATCCGCCGCGCTTCCCGCTGCGCAACAAGATATCAGAGAGCGTGACCACGCTTTATTGCAAGAGATCTGCTATGGCGTTCTTCGCTGGCTTCCACGTTTAGAGTCCATCACTCAAGCGTTAATGGATAAGCCGTTAAAAGGTAAGCAACGTGTTTTCCACCACCTTATTTTAGTGGGTTTGTACCAGTTAGGTTACATGCGTATTCCCGCTCACGCGGCCGTTGCTGAAACGGTAAATGCGACGAAAACACTTAAAAAGCCACAACTTCGTGGTCTTATTAATGCGATATTACGTAATTATCAGCGTCAGCAAGAAGAGCTCGATACCAAGGCGATCAGCCATGACGCAGGTAAATTGGGTCACCCAAGTTGGCTGCTGAAACTGTTAAAAGAAAGCTACCCTGAGCAATTTGAAGCGATTTGTGAAGCCAACAACACCAAAGCGCCAATGTGGCTACGTGTAAACCGCCAGCACAATACTCGTGATGCTTACCGTGCACTACTCGATGCCGAAGGTATTGCGACAGAATTACACTCACAAGCGGCTGATGCACTACGTTTGCTATCACCTTGCGATGTGACCAAACTACCAGGTTTTAGTGATGGTTGGGTATCGGTACAAGATGCCGCGGCACAATTGGCTGTGGATTACTTACAGCCACAAGCAGGTGAGTTAATCCTTGATTGCTGTGCAGCCCCTGGTGGTAAAACAGCTCACATTATGGAGCATGTGCCATCAACTAAAGTGGTAGCCATTGATTGCGATGAAAACCGTCTTAAGCGTGTGCATGAAAACCTAGCGCGTTTAAACCTTGATGCGACAGTACTGTGTGCTGATGCTCGCTACCCAGAGCAATGGTGGAAGGGCGATAAATTCGATCGTATTTTGCTGGATGCACCATGTTCAGCGACAGGCGTTATTCGCCGTCACCCAGATATCAAATGGCTACGTCGCGGTGAAGATATTGCGGCACTGGCAACACTTCAGGCAGAAATCTTTGATGCAATGTGGCTGCAATTAAAACCGGGTGGTACGTTGGTTTACGCTACTTGCTCTATTACGCCACAAGAAAACTGCGATCAGGTAAAAGCTTTCTTAGCACGAACGTCAGATGCGACATTAATTGGCAGCGATCCTGCGAAACCAGGTCGTCAAATTCTGCCCGGAGAAGAAGCAATGGATGGTTTTTATTACGCAGTACTGACAAAAGCAGAGTAAGCACTCTTTTTTAATAAAAGCGGAACTTGGCGACAAGATTCCGCTTTTTCGTACTTTATAACGCCGATCAGAACGTTGTTATTCAAACACGGAACTCTACAGGCATTACATCAGGCATAGACTATGAAAATTATTATTCTCGGTGCCGGACAAGTTGGCGGTACTCTTGCTGAAAACTTGGTTGGTGAGAATAACGATATCACTATCGTTGATAAGGATCCCGAGCGTCTACGTGAGCTGCAAGACAAATACGATCTTCGTGTTGTACAAGGTTTTGCTAGTCACCCTCGCACCTTGCGTGAAGCAGGAGCACAAGACGCCGATATGTTAGTATCTGTCACGAACTCCGACGAAACTAACATGATCGCATGTCAAATTGCGTTTTCTTTGTTTAATACACCTAACCGTGTTGCACGTATCCGCTCTCCGGAATATTTGCGAGAAAAAGAGCAGTTATTCCAATCCGATGCTGTTCCTGTCGATCACTTGATCGCACCAGAAGAGTTGGTGACCGATTACATTGAAAAACTGATCGAGTACCCGGGCGCATTACAAGTCGTCAGTTTTGCTGAAGACAAAGTCGGTCTGGTTGCGGTAAAAGCCTACTACGGTGGTCCACTGGTCGGTAACGCACTCTCTGCACTGCGTGAGCACATGCCACACATTGATACTCGTGTTGCAGCTATTTTCCGTCAAGGTAAGCCTATCCGCCCACAGGGTACTACGATTATTGAAGCCGATGATGAAGTGTTCTTTGTCGCTGCCAGTAATCATATTCGCTCAGTCATGAGTGAGCTCCAGCGCTTAGAGAAACCTTACAAACGCTTGATGATTGTCGGTGGTGGTAACGTTGGTGCTGGTTTAGCGCGCCGTTTAGAGCAAAACTACAGCATTAAACTGATTGAAAGAAATCAGGAACGTGCTGAGAACTTGTCTGAAATGCTGCAAAACACCATCGTTTTCTGTGGTGATGCATCCGATCAAGAGCTGTTGAGTGAAGAGCATATCGAGCAGATCGATGTCTTCATCGCCGTCACCAACGATGATGAAGCCAATATCATGTCGGCGATGCTAGCCAAACGCATGGGCGCGAAAAAAGTAATGGTGTTGATCCAGCGCGGTGCTTACGTCGATTTAGTGCAAGGTGGCACTATTGATATTGCGATCTCGCCACAACAAGCAACCATTTCAGCGCTGTTAACCCATGTGCGTAAAGCCGATATCGTTAACGTATCGTCACTACGTCGCGGTGCGGCAGAAGCCATTGAAGCCATTGCTCACGGTGATTCAACCACATCGAAAGTCGTTGGCCGTGCAATCAGCGATATCAAGCTGCCACCGGGTACCACCATTGGTGCAGTCGTTCGTGGCGAAGAGGTTTTGATCGCCCATGACCGTACTGTGATTGAACAAAACGATCACGTGGTGATGTTCCTTGTTGATAAGAAGTACATCCCTGATGTTGAACGCTTATTCCAACCAAGTCCTTTCTTCTTGTAATTATCATGGTTAATTATCGTCCCATACTGTTTGTTCTAGGGTTAGTGCTATCTAAGCTAGCCCTGTTCATGTACGTGCCGACATTAGTCGCCTTTTTTACAGGTACAGAAGGGTTTATTGATTTCGCTACCGCGGTATTGATCACCCACTCTGTGGCCTTTTTATTTTTAACCTTAGGCAAGACTCCTGAATTCAAACTCAGTGTGCGTGATATGTTTTTGATCACTACCTTGGTTTGGACCGTTGCTAGTGCCTTTGCCGCTTTACCATTTGTATTTATCAACCACATTAGCTTCACTGATGCCTACTTTGAGACCATGTCAGGGATCACCACCACAGGCTCTACAGTGTTAAGTGGTTTAGATGATATGGCACCCAGTATTTTGCTGTGGCGTTCAACCTTACAGTGGTTAGGCGGGGTGGGATTCATCGTGATGGCAGTAGCTATTCTACCGATGCTGAACGTCGGTGGTATGCGTCTGTTCCAAACTGAATCTTCAGATTGGTCAGATAAAAGCTCACCACGAACCAAAAGCGTAGCGAAGAATATCGTTAATGTTTATCTCACTTTAACCCTGCTTTGTATCATTTCGTTTATGTTTGCAGGGATGAATACCTTTGATGCTATTAACCATGCTTTCACTACCATTTCGACCAGTGGATATTCAACCTCAGACGGCTCAATGAATCACTTCTCGCACAGCGCACAGTGGGTTGCTACTGTCTTTATGTTTGCAGGTGGTTTGCCATTTTTGCTGTTCGTCCAAGCGTTGAAAAAGCGTCATCCCAAAACCTTATTTGGCGATGCACAGGTAAAAGGCTATGCCTTGTTTGTAACCGTCGCGAGTTTGATTGTGGCAGCCTGCTTGATCTTCAATAAAGATTATTCAATGATGGATGCGCTACGTTTGTCGTTTTTCAACATTATTTCTGTTGTAACAACCACAGGGTTTGGCTTAGGTGATTTCACTGCATGGGGACCACTGCCGAGCATTATTTTTGCTTTCACGCTATTAGTGGGTGCATGTTCAGGCTCAACCAGTGGCGGTATTAAAATCTTCCGTTTCCAGATCGCTTTTGCCTTATTACGTAAGCAAATCATGCAATCTATCCACCCATCAGCGCTGTTTATCCAGCGTTACAATGGGCGTCCAGTGACAGAAGAAATTGTCCGCTCAGTGGTCGCTTTAGTACTGACGTTTATAATGACGATCATCTTTATTGCGGCAGTACTTGGTCTGCAAGGACTTGATCCGATCACCAGTATTACTGGTGCTGTGACAGCTGTGGCGAACGTTGGTCCGGGTATGGGTGACATCATTGGTCCTACTGGTAACTTTGCCAGCCTACCAGATCTGTCTAAGTGGACATTAAGCTTAGGAATGTTGATGGGGCGTTTGGAGATCCTAACTGTATTAGTAGTGTTTTCTCCGGCGTTCTGGCGAGATTAATTGAAAGTATAAAAACAAAAGAGAGCGCAGTGCGCTCTCTTTTTTTATCTTAAATATTTAAATCACGACACTGGATTAACGTAAAAATAAATCGCGCAGAAATGGCAAATCGAGCCACCTAATACAAACAAATGCCAAATCGCATGATTGTAGGGAATGCGTTTATTAACGTAAAAAATCACCCCAAGTGAGTAGATAACACCACCTAATGCCAGCAGCACCAAACCACCTGTAGAGAGCGAAATTGCTAACTGATAGATCACAATCAGCGATAACCACCCCATGGTGAGATAGGTGATCAAAGAGAGCTTTTTAAACCGATATACAAAAGCAATTTTGGCAATAATCCCGATCAAAGCCAGAGCCCAAATCACCGTCATCAAACCGATAGCTAAAGGAGTGCGTAAAGCAATCAATAAGAAAGGGGTATAAGTACCTGCAATCAATAAATAAATCGCACAGTGATCAAAGGTCTTCAATGCACGCTTGGCTTTCGGCGAAGACACGGAGTGATATAAGGTTGATGCCAGATAGAGCAGTATCATACTCACGGCATAGACGGTATAACTCACAATGCTTAACGTATCGGCATTCAGCGCAAATGCTTTCTCTAGCAAGAGATATAAACCAAACAAACCAAACAGTAAGCCAATACCATGACTAATACTGTTTGCTGCTTCTTCTGCAACTGAATACCCCGATTCGGTTGCGACTGCTTTACCCATTGTTCTTCTTCCTCTACCCGACATGACATCATGACTTTGTAATTATTCACTCAGCTTACACTTGTAAGCTGAAAATTAGCAAGAGAGGATGTGTGATATTTGTATTTCCGATAGTAAAAGTTGTAAGCAATAAAAAACGGAGCATTTAGCTCCGTTTCTCTGATCACTTATTTAATAAGGATAATGTGGCTTGGCGTGCAGCATCAGGATCGCGGGCAATAATGCTATCGACAATCTGCTGGTGAGCATCAAGTTTTAAAATGCGCTTACGTGTTACGACACGGAAGTAATTTTCAAACACTGCTTTAAATAAGTTACCAAATGGACTGATAAAGTGATTACCAGAAGCAAAATAGATCAACTGGTGGAATCGCGTATCCACTTCAATCCAATGTTCTTGATCGAAGTTTTCACCCATTTGGTGCATTTCTGCTAGTAACTCTTGCAACTCTCGACGTTCTTCATCAGTTGCATGAATTGCCGCTAATGCGGCCGCTTCTGGCTCTAACATCAAACGTGCTTGCTGATATTCTGTCAGTAACTCAGAATCAGCATCGAAATCTAACCAAGCTAATAAATCTTGATCTAAGTAATTCCAGTTCTTTTTTGGCATCACGCGCGTACCAATGCGCGGACGTGGCAATACCATTCCCTTGGCAGCCAACATTTTGATTGCCTCACGAACAGCTGTACGGCTTACACCATACATTTCACCTAATTCGACTTCACCCGGCAAAATATCACCTGGTGCCGTTTCGCCCGCCAAAATACGACGACCGATAGATTCGGCTAATCGATAAGATAAGTTTCGGTTGGCAACAATACGTCGCTGCTCCTGCTCCATACATCCTCTCCCAAGGCTTTCTTTTATAATATGGATGTTCCATACAATATGGACTGTGTAACACAAACGGCGTATTACAACATAAACAAATGTGAATACATCGAGCTAAGTAGCTTTATACAGCTATTTTTTTGCGTTGTGCTGATTCATCCGTCTCAACGCTTCAATATTAGCATTTTACTGGCTACTTTTTGCTCGACTTTTGAAATCGCTATTGCTATTCTCAGCACAAATTGATTAATAGCCAAGCGATATTCTGATGGATGGGGTAAACCCAGTAGGGAATGTTCCCTTCAGTTATCAGCTTACAACTTCCGGCCAAGGATGAGCCTGACAATAGGTGATTTATGCGACCAGCATCTCCCGTCAGGTATGCAAGTACCCATCGTAGTCCTTCTCGTTACCGAACAACCGCGCATGCGCCACATTTTAAAACGAAAAAAGCAGCCGTTACTGAAATTTCGTTAACCAATAACGATATCGCATTAAAACGCGAGCAGTTTGACGAACAAACTCTGACATCACCACTCGCTAAAAAGACGGCGTGATCATAAATAAATCATTTCTATAAAGCAGCCTCCGCTGCTTTTTTTTACTTTCTTTTGTCATTGCTAAGCATAACAACAGATTGTATCCCTACCGACTTTGTTATAGTTTATCCCTATTAAAATTATGACAATTAAATCGTGTAACGATTACTCAGCCCGAAACACGGAGTAACTATGAAAACGCATCGCGTTAATGAGCTCATCGAACTTATTCACCCTGAGTGGCAAAAAGATCCCGATCTAAACTTGGTTGAATTTATTCTAAAACTTGCCAAAGAAGCCCAATACGACGGTCCTTTAGAATCACTTACTGATGATGTACTGATTTATCACCTAAAAATGCGTAACAGTGATAAAGACGCGATGATCCCAGGTATTGCAAAAGATTGCGAAGATGACTTCAAAACAGCAATCTTACGTGCTCGCGGTATCATTAAGTAACCCGACAATTATCGTACAAATTACCCAGTATTCAAAAAGCCAGTTTTCACACTGGCTTTTTTTGTGTCCAATATCCTCAATCACGAGATTCACCCTATATCCTTCTGCCTTTATTAGGCTTTATAGTTATTTTTAGATAAAAATTATGCCATTTGTGCATATTTATCATTGATCGATTACATTTTAAAAAGTTATACTAAGTTTCAAATCGAAACTTAAAGTATCATTTCAAAACTTATGTCTAAGCGTAATACTCAGCAACGTCGCCACGCCATTGCGGCGATGGTCAGTGCTGAAGGTGAAGTCAGTGTTGATGTATTGGCTAGCCACTTTTCTACTTCCGAAGTTACTATCCGTAAAGATCTCGCGGCATTAGAAAGCTCTGGTTTATTGCTACGTCGTTATGGTGGCGCGATTTCAATGCCAAGTGAAATTGTCTCTACTGATTCTGCTGAAAAAGTTTCAGAACGAAAGCAAGCGATCGCATTAGCGGCTTCTGAGCTTATTCGCGATCACAATCGCATCATTGTTGATTGTGGTAGTACAACAGCAGCATTAATTAATTTGCTAGGCACTAAGCAAGGGCTAGTGGTTATGACGAACTCTTTGCAAGTAGCGAACGCATTAAATGCATTAGAGAACGAACCTACGCTGTTGATGACTGGCGGTACATGGGATCCCCATTCTGAATCTTTCCAAGGTAAAGTCGCAGAATCAGTACTGCGATCTTACGATTTTGATCAGCTCTTTATTGGCGCGGATGGTATTGATATTGCTCGTGGTACTACGACCTTCAATGAGCTAACAGGATTAAGCCGTGTGATGGCTGAGGTATCGCGAGAAGTCGTGGTGATGATTGAGTCATGCAAGATTGGACGAAAAATTCCTAATTTAGAGCTGGCATGGCAAGGAGTAAGTACTCTTATCACTGATGACGGCATGAGTGATGAAGATACAACAGCAATTGAGCAACAAGGTGTACGAGTGATCCGTGCCTGTTGTGAACGATAACAAGTAGTAAAGGATAGACCGTTATGTGTGGGATTGTCGGTGCGGTAGCACAGCGTGATGTGGCAGAAATTTTAATCGAAGGTTTACGTCGTTTAGAATATCGTGGTTATGACTCAGCAGGTATTGCCGTTGTTGAAGATCAGCAACTTCAGCGTGTGAGACGAATGGGTAAAGTACAAGCCTTAGCTGAAGCCGTTGAGGCAACGCCTTTACTTGGCGGTACAGGTATTGCACATACGCGTTGGGCAACCCATGGCGAGCCATCAAAATCTAATGCTCACCCGCACACTTCTGGCGAACAAATCGCTATTGTTCATAACGGTATTATTGAAAATCACCAAGCATTACGTGAGCTATTACAACAACGTGGTTACGTGTTTAGCTCTCAAACCGATACTGAAGTGATTGCTCACTTGGTGGAATGGGAACTGCGTTCTGCTACGTCGTTACTTGAAGCAGTACAGAAAACAGTAACACAATTAGAAGGTGCTTACGGCACTGTTGTGATGGATAGTCGCGATCCCGAGCGCATTGTCGTAGCACGCTCTGGCAGTCCGTTAGTGATTGGTTTGGGTGTGGGTGAGAACTTCATTGCTTCTGATCAATTAGCGTTATTGAATGTGACGCGACGCTTTATGTTTTTAGAAGAAGGTGATGTTGCCGAAGTCACTCGTCGCTCTATTTCGGTATTTAATCAAGCGGGTGAGCAAGTTGAACGTGCGGTGACAGAATCGAATGTTCAACATGATGCGGCTGATAAAGGTACTTTTCGCCACTATATGCAAAAAGAGATCTTTGAGCAGCCAAGTGCCTTGATCAACACCATGGAAGGTAGGATCAGCAATGATAAAGTGATCATTGAAAGTTTTGGCAGCGATGCGAAAACGATCTTTGATAAAGTCGAGCATATCCAGATCATTGCCTGTGGTACTTCATACAACGCGGGTATGGTCGCGCGTTACTGGTTTGAATCCATTGCTGGTATTAGTTGTGATGTTGAAATTGCGTCAGAGTTTCGATACCGCAAGTTTGTTACCAGACCAAACAGCTTATTGCTGACCCTATCTCAGTCTGGTGAAACAGCAGATACTTTAGCCGCCCTTCGATTAGCACAAGAGAAAGGCTATATGGCAGCGATGACGATTTGCAACGTGGCGGGCTCATCATTGGTGCGTGAATCTGATTTAGTCTTTATGACTCGTGCTGGGGCTGAGATTGGAGTGGCATCGACCAAAGCTTTCACTACTCAATTAATTTCGTTGTTGATGTTGGTAACGGCATTGGGTAAACAGCAAGGGAAAATTGACTCCCAAAAAGAGCGTCAAATTGTTCATGCAATGCAGCAATTGCCAAGCTACATAGAAAAAGCACTGACCCTTGATAACCCGATAGAGCAATTAGCGGAAGAGTTTAGCGACAAACACCACGCACTCTTTCTTGGTCGTGGTGAGTTCTACCCTATTGCAGTGGAAGCCTCACTTAAGCTTAAAGAGATTTCGTACATTCACGCTGAAGCTTATGCTGCTGGTGAGTTAAAACATGGCCCATTAGCACTGATTGATGCCGATATGCCTGTGATTGTGGTTGCACCAACTAATGATTTATTAGAAAAGCTTAAATCCAATATTGAAGAAGTACGGGCTCGCGGTGGTTTACTGTATGTCTTTGCTGATAGTGAAGCAGGTTTTGAAGCAACGGAAGGGATGAAAATCATCACCATGCCAAGTGTGGATGAAATTATCGCCCCGATTTTCTACACCATACCGATGCAGTTGCTCGCGTATCATGTTGCTCTTATTAAAGGTACTGATGTTGATCAGCCACGAAATTTGGCAAAAGCGGTGACTGTTGAGTAATTAAAATCGAGCATCACTGAAAAGACGCAGCAATGCGTCTTTTTTATTTTTACTGATTATCATCTTTGTTGCGAAATACAAAAATGTCTGCATTTCCATACAATGTGCAATTCAAATTAAGAATAATCTTCTACTCTAATTTTATCTGTTTGTTTTTAAAAAATAAAAAAAGCTGACAAATTGGCTCATCATCTGCACAGCTGTAAATAAGCATAATATTCTTCGCAGTGTGATTGGAGGAGAAGCATGACCGAGCCTAAGACCAAAATTGCCGCACGGATCAAAGAAGCAAGAGAGTGGAAAGGTTTGACTCAAGTGCATATGGCTCAGCAATTAAAAGTTGCTCGTCAAACCTATCTTGATTTGGAAACAGGAAAAACAGAGCCGAAAGTTCGTCTACTTTCTGAAATATCGGAAATTACTGAGCGTCCACTGACGTGGTTTGTTTATGGTGATGAAGGAATAGAGATATTAGAAAGCGAATATAAAGAAGAGATAGATCGACTATTACAATTTTTCAGTCGCTTACCTCACTCTGCTCGCCATATTATTTTGCAGCAATGTATTAATCTCGCCAGTTTTATGGCGGAGTACACACGTGCGCTGACACATAAAAATAAATAAATTATCATCGATTTTAGTGTCTTATTTGCTGTTCATTTCTGGCTTTTGATTGCCTTGTTTTATTTGCACTAATGATGCCTTGTCACACTTTTACATTGATACCCATAGACATATTTTGGGGTGAAGAATAACGTAGCAAACTACTTAGATTTAATACGGTATTGATGTCTATTATGAGTGACGTACCCCCTACTAATAAGATAAATAATACCGACCAGCAAATGGTACAATTGGCGCTGAAAATTCGTGAAGCGCGAGAGTGGAAAGGGATCACCCAAGTCGCCATGGCAAAGCAGCTTGGTGTGGCTCGTCAGACGTACCTAGATCTAGAATCAGGTAAAACTGAGCCAAGAGTGTTGATGTTATTAAATATAGCTAAAATCACCGGACGGTCGCTGAGTTGGTTTCTTTATGATGACGGTAATCCCGAGTATGGTGATATTAACCGTTTATCGATGCTATATGCGCAAATGCCTTCTCCATTGCGCTATAAGATGGTAGAGCAAAATATCAACTTGATCTCATCTTGCCTTGAATATGCACTTGATAAACATCAGTGAATGTCGATTAATGGGATAATAAAAAAAGCAGCGTTCGCTGCTTTTTTTATTTAAATGCTCAGTGCTTTTATTGCGCGAGAAAAAACTTATAAGCGGGGTTTTCTGTTTCATCTTGCCAGTGATAGCCCAATTCTCGTAGATGGCTGGTAAAAGACAATAGATCTTTATCTTCTAATTCAAAGCCACAAAGCACACGACCATAATCAGCGCCGTGATTACGGTAGTTGAATAAGCTGATATTCCAGTGACTGCCTAAGGTTTTTAAGAAACGAATAAGCGCGCCTGGGTATTCTGGGAACTCAAAACTGTATAAACGCTCTTTTAATGGTTTTGATGGCCTGCCCCCGATCATATAGCGAACGTGTACTTTCGCCATTTCATCATCGGAAAGATCGACCACCGGATAGCCGCCTTTTCGTAGATCTTGGATAATGCCATCAAGCTCTTCTTGACCTTGCATTAAACGGACACCAACAAACACATTTGCCAGTGAATCATCGTTATAACGGTAGTTAAACTCGGTAACAGCACGTCCACCAATAAGGTGGCAGAAATCAAGAAAAGCACCAGGACGTTCAGGAATGGTGACGGCTAACAGCCCTTCTCGTTTTTCACCCAGTTCGCAGCGCTCTGATACATAACGTAAACCATGAAAGTTTAAGTTTGCGCCCGATAATATGGCAGCGAGTTGCTGATCTTTAAGTTGATGCAATTCTACGTACTTTTTAAGCCCAGCTAATGACAAAGCCCCTGAAGGCTCAGCTATCGCTCGGGTATCTTCAAAGATATCTTTAACTGCCGAGCAAATTTCATCACTGCTTACTGTCACTACATCATCAAGGTATTGCTGACATAAACGGAAGGTTTCGCTACCAATACGTTTTACTGCTACACCATCAGCAAACATGCCGACTTGATCCAGCGTGACGGGTTGGCCTGCATCAAGCGCTGCTTTTAAACAGGCTGAATCTTCAGCCTCGACCCCAACCACTTTAATTTCAGGCAGTAACTGTTTGAGTAAAACGGCAACGCCTGCCGCTAAACCGCCACCACCTCTCGGTACAAAAACACAATCAAGATGACCATTTTGTTGCACCAACTCAATACCGATTGTGCCTTGTCCTGCGATCACCGATGGGTGATCGAAAGGTGGAATAAAGGTGTAACCATGTTGATCTGCAAGTTGTTCGGCATAGCCTTTAGCTTCATCAAAATTACTACCATGAAGCACCACATGACCACCAAAACTGCGCACCGCATCAACTTTGATATCAGGTGTCGTACGTGGCATCACAATCGTCGCTTTAACGCCGAGTTGTTGGCTCGATAAGGCTAAACCTTGTGCATGATTACCTGCTGATGCAGCAATAACACCAGCGGCTTTTTGCGGCTCTGTGAGTTGCGACATCATGTTATAAGCGCCACGCAACTTAAACGAGTGAACTGGCTGGCGATCTTCTCGTTTTAGTTGGATCTGATTCGCTATCCTTGCGCTCAGACGAGACATATTTTGCAATGGAGTGACTTGCGCCACCTCATAGACTGGCGCTCGAAGGATATTGCGAAGATAGTCGGCTCCGCTAAGTAGCACTTCATCCGTGGCCTGTTTCACTTCGCTCATGATGATTATCCTTCTAGTTTAGACTTATCGCGAACAGCGCCTTTATCAGCACTAGTCGCTAAGTTGGCATAAGCCTTAAGGGCAAAAGATACCTGACGTTCACGATCGACTGGCTTCCAACCGCGTTGCTCTGTTGCTTCACGACGTACCGTGAGGGTTGCATCATCGACATTTAGTTCAATGCTACGGTTTGGAATATCAATTGCGATGATATCGCCATTTTCGATCAGGCCAATCGTGCCGCCATTTGCCGCTTCTGGTGATACGTGACCAATAGAAAGACCGCTAGTACCGCCAGAGAATCGACCATCAGTGATCAAGGCACATTCTTTACCTAAGCCCATAGATTTTAAGTAAGTGGTTGGGTAGAGCATTTCTTGCATGCCTGGACCGCCTTTTGGCCCTTCGTAACGAATCACTACCACATCGCCTGCTTTGACTTTGCCACCAAGGATGCCTTCTACTGCCGTTTCTTGGCTTTCAAAGACAATCGCAGGGCCCTTAAAGGTTAAACAGCTTTCATCAACCCCAGCGGTTTTAACGATACAGCCATCTAGCGCCATGTTGCCAGAAAGTACCGCAAGGCCACCATCTTGGCTAAAGGCAAATTCTTTACTACGAATACAGCCGTTTTCGCGATCATCATCAAGGGTTTCCCAGCGGCAATCTTGTGAGAATGCTTGTGTGGTACGAATGCCAGCAGGGCCAGCGCGGAAGAAAGTTTTCACTTCTTCTGAATCGGTCACTTTGATGTCGTATTGGCGGAAACTTTCGGCAAAGGTTTCACCTAGCACGTTGTGACAGTCGCTATGGAATAAGCCAGCACGATCCAACTCACCAAGAATACTGTAAACACCGCCAGCACGGTGCACATCTTCCATGTGGTACTTCTGGGTAGATGGCGCCACTTTACATAAGTGTGGCACACGGCGTGACATGCGATCGATATCTGCCATGGTGAAGTCAACTTCGCCTTCTTGTGCTGCAGCTAATAGGTGTAAAACGGTATTCGTTGAACCGCCCATTGCGATATCAAGTGCCATCGCATTTTCAAAGGCCTTTTTATTGGCAATATTGCGTGGCAATACGGTTTCATCGTCTTGCTCATAGTAACGCTTAGTTAGACCAACAATACGTTTACCCGCGTTAATAAATAGCTGCTCACGATCAGCGTGGGTGGCTAGCATTGAACCATTACCTGGCTGACTTAAACCAAGTGCTTCGGTTAAACAGTTCATCGAGTTCGCAGTAAACATGCCTGAACATGAACCACAAGTTGGGCATGCTGAACGTTCGATCTGCTCACTTTGTTCATCAGATACTGTTGGATCGGCACCTTGGATCATCGCATCAACCAAATCGAGTTTGATCACCTGCTCTGAAAGTTTGGTTTTCCCCGCTTCCATTGGGCCGCCGGAAACAAAAATCACAGGGATATTAAGGCGCATAGATGCCATTAGCATTCCCGGGGTAATTTTGTCACAGTTCGAAATACACACCATGGCATCGGCACAGTGGGCATTAACCATGTATTCAACTGAATCTGAGATCAGTTCACGTGATGGCAGTGAATACAACATACCACCATGACCCATTGCAATGCCGTCATCAACAGCAATGGTGTTGAACTCTTTGGCAATACCGCCCGCTTCTTCAATTTGCTTGGCAACCAGCTGACCTAAATCTTTTAAGTGGACGTGACCTGGAACAAATTGGGTAAAGGAGTTAACAACAGCGATGATAGGTTTACCGAAATCTTCATCTTTTACGCCAGTGGCACGCCAAAGCGCACGAGCACCAGCCATATTTCGACCATGGGTTGTGGTTGCAGAACGGTATTTAGGCATAACAGAAAATCCTTTTTGAGCACTGCCGCCAAGGTTCGGCGGCACTTTTGATATGTGTTGAGTGGCGATGAAGCGGGATTATTTCTCTGGGTAGACGTAATCTAGCCAGCCCCATTTGTCTTCTGTTTCACCATTAAACAAGCCGAAGTAAGCTGCTTGTAGCTCTTTTGTCACCTATCCACGTTTACCAGAGCCGACTGTGATTTGATCCACACTGCGTACCGGTACGATTTCAGCTGCCGTCCCTGTCATGAAGATTTCATCAGCGAGGTATAGCGCTTCGCGAGCAATATTTTCTTCACGCACTTCATAACCACGCTCTTTCGCTAAGATCATGATGGTGTCACGGGTAATACCCGGTAAGATCGCACTGGTCGTTGGTGGGGTTGAAAGAACGCCATTACGTACCACAAAAATGTTCTCGCCAGCACCTTCAGATAGGTAACCATCCACACTTAGCGCAATACCTTCGGCATAACCATGACGACGTGCTTCACTACCAACCAGTAGTGATGATAGGTAGTTACCACCTGCTTTCGCTGCGGTTGGAATGGTATTTGGTGCGGCACGATTCCAACTAGAAATCATCGCATCAACGCCATTTTCAAGTGCTTCTTCACCAAGATAAGAGCCCCAAGGGAAAGCGGCAACAATCAAATCCATTTTGGTATCAACAGGAGGACATACACCTAGACCCACATTTCCCACATAACCGAGTGGGCGAATGTATGCAGAGTCTAGCTTGTTGACACGGATCGTTTCACGGCAGATCTCCATCAGTGCATCACTGCTATATGGAATAGGGAAACGGTAAATTTTCGCTGAGTTTAGTAAGCGATCCATGTGCTCTTTATGACGAAAAACAGCCGGACCTTTCGGTGTGTTGTAACAACGGATCCCTTCAAAAACCGAGGTGCCGTAGTGCATAGCATGGGTTAGAACGTGAACATTAGCATCTGCCCAAGGCACGATTTCACCGTTAAACCAAATATAATCTGCAGTATTTGCCATGTTGAATTCCCTTCTAAAAATTTAATCCTGTAACTGTAGGTTTGATGTTTCGACTTCAATAACATCCCACAGTTTTTCAATTTGGTTGATAAGCGTTGTGATTGGACGATCACTATCGACGATAATTTCGATTCTGGCTATCTTGCTGTGATGATTTTGCGTGGCATCGACTTTCTTGATAATAAAACCGCGGTGGCGGATCACACGCAAGATACGCTCAAGTAATACTGGCTTATCGTTTGCCGTAATGTTGAGTAAAAATCGTTCCATTAGGTATTCTCCAGCATATCTTGGTTTGCCGCACCCGGTGGTACTAGCGGCCAGACATTTTCTTCTTCATCAATTAGCACATGCAGTAAATAGGCTGTTTTGCTTGCTAGCATTTCTTCAAGAGCAGGTGCGACTTCTTCTTTACGGGTGATGGTTTTACCCGGAATATCAAAAGCTTTCGCCAGCATTACAAAATCAGGGTTGTCATCTAAAATTGTTTCGCTGTGGCGACCATCGAAAAACAGCGACTGCCATTGGCGAACCATGCCTAAACGCTGATTATTAATAAGTACCATTTTCACTGGAATATTACGGCGTTTGAGTGTGCCTAGCTCTTGCACGTTCATCATGAAAGAGCCATCATGGCATGATCAGAATCGATTGATCATCAGGTCGGGCGACACTTGCTCCCATCGCTGCTGGCAAGCCAAAGCCCATGGTGCCAAGTCCTGCTGAAGTGATGTAGTTTTGTGGTGCTCGAGGTTGAATATGCTGTGCTGCCCACATTTGATGCTGACCAACATCGGTTGAGATCATGCTGCTGTCAGGCATCATATCGGATAACTGTTTTAGCATTAGTGGTGCATAGATCAGATCGCCTGGATGGTCGTAACGCCATTTACCTATTTTACGAACATGCTCGCTGTGAGTGAGCCAGCGGCTGATATCTTGGCTTAGTTCAAGCTGCGGTAGGATGACATTTATATCACCACGCAGTGGTGCATCAGCATGACGTAATTTGCTAAATTCTGCCGCATCAATATCGATATGAATAACTTTGGCGTGTGGAGCGAAAGTATCGAGTTTTCCAGTTACGCGATCGTCAAAACGCGCACCCACCACGATCAATAAGTCTGCCTCTTGTACCACTAAGTTTGCAGCTTTGGTACCGTGCATACCTAGCATACCCAGAAAGTGTGGATCATGACGTTCAATTGAGCCTAAGCCTTTTAGCGTACTCACTGATGGCATTGGGTTTAGTGCTAAAAACTGGCGTACAGTGTCTGTTGCGTGAGCAATTTGTACCCCGCCTCCGACATATAAAACTGGACGATGACTTTGATCAAGTAGCTGTTGCGCAGCTTGAATGGCTTCTGCTGTAGTGGTCGGAATTGCAGGACTATCAATAACTGGTAGTAATTCGGTAGGTGCTTGTGCAAGTTGCACATCTTTTGCTATATCGACAATAACTGGGCCTGGACGCCCTGCTTTTGCAACAACAAAGGCTTCAGCCAATGTAGGTGCAAGCTCGTTGATATCGGTCACTAGATAGCTGTGTTTGGTACACGATAACGACATACCGATCACATCCATTTCTTGGAAAGCATCAGTACCAATATGAGAGCTAGCAACCTGTCCAGTGATGGCAACTAGTGGTACAGAATCCATAAAGGCATCTGCAAGGAGAGTTTACAAGGTTAGTTGCGCCAGGACCTGATGTTGCCATGCAGACAGCGACATCTTGTGTTGATCTTGCCATGCCGATGGCTGCCATTGCCGCCCCTTGTTCGTGGCGACAAAGAATGTGCTCAACACCGCCGTCATATAGTGCGTCATAAATTGGCATGATGGCACCGCCAGGGTAACCAAAAACGGTTTTTATCCCCTGCTGTTGTAGTGCTTGTACAACTAATTCTGCCCCTGTCATCGCAGCTCCTTGCTTGCTTTGATAGATCGTGTAGAAGTGATTAATTCACTCAAATCCATTTGTTGAAAAAAGCCCCCGAACTTCTCAGTGCGGGGGCTTTTTGTTTGCATTCTTTGCGCTATTTTACGCCAGCAAATCCCCGCAGCGGTGACAGAATCACCACAATGACGTTAATAATGAGTACTAGGGATGTTGTTGCTAAACGCATGTATATTTGTCCAACTTTTGTTGTCTACTTGTTGCTATATGTTAGTGGTAACACAGACATCTATCGCATGACAAGCAAAAAGTGTGGTTTTTTTAGCAAACAAGCTGCATTTACAGGCATCTTATGAAACCCAAAAGCAATATTTCATTAACTAATGATTTTTTATCTCTGTGGGATGATGTATCGATGACACTTGCAATTGTTCATAGCCGAGCCTGTGTAGGTGTGCAGGCACCACCGGTTACGGTTGAAGTACATTTAAGTAATGGTCTACCAAGTTTTACGTTAGTGGGATTGCCTGAGACCACGGTCAAAGAGGCCAAAGATCGGGTTCGTAGCGCGATTATTAATGCTAATTTTGAGTTCCCTTCTCGGCGTATTACCGTCAACTTAGCCCCTGCTGATTTACCGAAAGAAGGCGGACGGTTTGATCTGCCCATCGCCCTCGGTATTCTCGCCGCTTCTGGGCAAATTCCGTCTGATAAGCTAAGCGATCATGAGTTTATTGGTGAGCTTGCACTCTCCGGTGAGTTGCGCCCTGTTAAAGGGGCTTTACCAGCGGCATTGGCGGCACTGAAAGCCAAACGTTGTTTTGTGGTGCCTGATCGCAATGGCGATCAAGTGGCGTTAGTGGGTAAAGAGACCCATAAATCAGCAGCAAGCTTACTGGCGGTTTGTGGTTATCTTTGTGGGCAACAACAATTAGAGTTGCAGTTTGCAGAGTATCGCAATCAAACCGATGAGCATAATGATCGAGACATGCAAGATATCATCGGTCAGCAGCAAGGAAAGCGGGCGTTAGAAATAGCCGCTGCGGGCGGTCATAATTTACTGTTTTTAGGGCCGCCAGGAACGGGTAAAACTATGCTTGCCTCAAGGTTGTGTGATTTACTGCCGCCAATGAGTCATGAAGAAGCACTAGAAACAGCAGCCGTTACTTCGCTTACTCAGCAATCATTACATCAAGGTAATTGGCTTAAACGCCCGTTTCGTACCCCACACCATTCAAGTTCGATGGCGGCTTTAGTGGGCGGTGGCTCAGTGCCGAAACCGGGAGAAATTTCACTTGCTCACAACGGCTTACTGTTCTTAGATGAAAGATTAGTAATCCTAATGACTAAAAGTTATCAAAACAGTATCAAGTTTATGAATATGAATAATTTAAATGGCTTTTAGTGCATTTTATTTACGTTGACAATAATCACTTTGACTTCTACGTTTTTTATTAGTTGTCAATTTATGAGGTTTGGTTGTGAATGTAAAAATACTAAATGAGCTTTCTTTATTAAAAACTGCACTGTCAGTCGAATACTCTAACTACCTAACACTTGCTGCTGAATCCTCAATCAATCCAATGAAAATTCAGGCAGTGTTGAATGTTTATGCAGCTTACTGCTACTTGGTTAAGCAAGGTAACTACAGTGCATTAGAAATACTGAATGATTCAAGCTCACTTAATGCACACTTCCAGTCGCTCATTGGCTTTGTTTATAACTGTGATGATACCACTATCAAGCGTAGATATAATATTGGTAATCAACTCAAAAAATTTTTCCGCCACATTGCGCAAGATAAACATTTAACTCTTGATGAAGTAAAGCTTTCGGATCTAAAAATCACAGAAGACGCTTCGAGTTGTCTAGCTCAGTTCAGAGAGCTTAATATAGATAAATCAAAATCTGACTATCTTGATGGTTGGCAGGTGCTATCAAAAGAAGGCAAAGAACATGAGGCTCATCTGGATACGCTTTATGTTAATTTTGGTGAGGCGTTTACCAACAAGGTTCATCTTGCTCTAAAAAACTATGCTTTTACACAAAAATCATCATCTCTTACTCGTGCATTAATAGAACTCAAAAAACTATTTGTGGGTTTCTCCACTGTTTATAGCGACCGAGAATGCCTGACAATAGAAGCCCTTTTAAGCCGTAATCATGTGCAGCTATTCTTCCATAAGGTGTTTAAAGTGCTATTTGTGCGCTCTCAAGCAGCCGATAACTGCCCAAAAGATTTTCATGCTAAGTGGCGAAATGCCATTAACTATTATACCGAGTGCTTTATCAACACGGGTGTTTTTGCTGAACCTCACAAACCATTCATCGTTCCAGACTGGAAAGACCCAAAAGATGCAGCACCCACCTTTTCAATTGGTGGCAATGCTACGCAGCCAGAAAACCTTCGATGGTTTGCTAACATTCCACTCAAAATTAAAGATGAAGAGGCTGTTTCAATTATTCAGCAACGTGTAGACCGAGACATGGCGCATGTCAGGCATGTGTGTCTCTTGAAGTTTTTGGAGCTTTTAGATCGAGAGGATAGGAATATAGCCTTTCAGAGCACTGGCTCTGTCAAGCCTCTAGATAGTAGCAATAGCAACAATTATCAATATAGAAACTTTGTCGGTGAAGATAAGTTAGATAATACAGTAGCAACCTTTTATGCGCATGGCATCGCTGCAAAAGGCGCTTCCTATTCCTCATTTTTGGGATTTTATGGAAATGTTAGTCAGCTCAACACAGAGTTAAAT
Source organism: Photobacterium leiognathi (assembly GCF_030685535.1). Lineage (NCBI taxonomy): Bacteria > Pseudomonadati > Pseudomonadota > Gammaproteobacteria > Vibrionales > Vibrionaceae > Photobacterium > Photobacterium leiognathi. The sequence continues at coordinate 3,234,759 of NZ_CP131601.1, forward strand.
TTACCAAGCAAATCATCGCTGAATGTTCTTTTGACGCTTCTTGTGATGGAGCATCCTCTGATAACACCTTCTTGGTTAGCAAAATGGGACTTATTTGATGTAAATGGCAATATGGTGGGCTATAAGCAAGTTGGTAATCAGCACATTGCGGTCAGTCACAAATCACGCAAAGGGTCTACCAATGCGCAGCAAGAAGTAGTGCTCAATGAGTTTTCTAAACCTATAGTTGAGTTCTTGGTGCGCCATACTCGCATGAGCCGTGAATACCTGAAGCAAAAAGGGAATGTGAATTGGCGAAAGATGATTTTGACTGCAACCACTACCAGTGTGATATGTCCAAGCAATCTCAATACCACTCTTTATTCAGCAAATGATTTTTATAATTGGCTTCAAGATGAAACACTCTTTGATAAGAGCAGCGACATAACCTTGGAAGATGCTCAAGCCATTTCCGATATCCATTCGTTACGTTCCATTAGACGACACCGAGGCTTTCAAATTTATTTGGAAACACATTCAATGGATGCTGTTGCCGAGGCGCTTGGTCATGAAAAGAAGGATGTAAACCTACTGACATCTTACCTTCCTAAGCCGTTAATGGACTTCTTTAATGCACGTTGGATACGTCAGTTCCAGAACGCTATTTTACTTGAAGCCATGAAAGATTCAGTGCATCGACTTGATGCTGTGAACATGAGCGCTCAGGACATTGAGGAGTTCTTGAGTAATCACGGCATAAGCAACATTCCAGAGCACTTCGATCATGGTTTTACTCAACAGACGACTACTGACAGTGAAGTTTCAGAATCATTAGGGTTTGACCAGTTAACATACACTATATCGACATCACTTTTGCAGTTGTTGATGGCGATACGCTTTGTTGTTGAGAGTAGTGATGATGAGGAATCTTTTTTAGATATTGTGGCTCACTGGTATCAATCAGCGGTGTTTGTTTTAGATACCCTGAGTTCAGGCAAGCATAGTGCGGATGATGATTTGATGGGAATGCTTGATATTGCAACCAATAACAAACTAAATACTGACTCAATTAAAGGGGCGCTACTATGTTAAGTGTTGCTATCGACAATTCCTCTATTGCTAACCTCATTGAAAACATCGTGGAAGACCATTCAGTTCTAAATGGTTTAAGTGCCGAGACTCTTGAAGATATTATCAATTTTTCAGTAGCAAATGATGACTATCGAGCATTAGATATCATCACGAATATCCATACTGGCATCTACGGTTACGATGACCGACAGCCCGATTGGTTAGAATCCAGCTTTCCTGAAAACAAGTGGGTACTAACATTTGGCAAAACCCCAAAAACGATACATTGGGGCACGGTTTACTTAGATGACGGTAAGAAACTCACGGATAAAAAACACCAAAAGCTGTTAAACAGCTTTAAATACTGGATTACGGCAGCAGATAATCCACTTGAAAACGGTGGGAAGGTTATCTGTCCAAGAACTGCAAACCAAAAAGTTAACAGAGTTATCGCTCTCATCAATGCGGTCTTACTACACTCGAAAGAGTTGAAGCTAGCAAAATATCACCTTCTGAATGTGAATGATGACTTTTGGTTGAACATCTTGACGAAAGTCGCCGAGCACGGAAATTTTCAAGGTGTGTATGAAATTGATAAACATACCAACGTATTACTGAATAACGCTTCTCAAAGCATTTCTGATAGAGATGCACAAGCGTTTAAAGAGAAGTTTCCCTACGTTACACAGGACATCGTGCAAGATGAAAGTTTCTTATTTCTGTCCGAGAGAGAGAAGGCGTGTGCTTGGCTTTATGAGCAAAGTTATTATCACTCTGGAGAATACATAAAATACAGTGGCAACGGTGCTGTGCTGGGTGAGTTGTTGTTTAAAGGTAAGATGCTTTACCACGACATCAATATTCCCAACTACGCAGAACTTCACCTCAAAGCGCCAAGGCGAAACTTAGAGTATCGAGCGGTTGAGAATAATGACACCTCAACAGGCACGAATCAAAAGACTATCTCAAAATGGATTGAAGCAATTCGATTGATTCATACCAACCTTGAGCGTGAAGATGCGGCAACCCCTTCAATCTTGTCCGAGCGTGTCAGCTCAGGTCACATTAGCCAGTTAGTTAGCTTTAAAAAAGTAGGACGCACCCGCACCTTGCCGCCAACCTTTGTGTTTAATTTAATTCGTCAGTGCTATGAGTTTGCCAAAGAGCACTTACCTATAGAGGAAGGCTCTACTACTTTACTCGATGAAACATTAAGTGTGCTGTCTACAGCAAGAAGTAAATCTACTGAAATAAACTCCAACACACTCCGCCCACGAACACACGCTCTAGCTTGGAATGAAGAGTTGCATCGAGAGATGTCTAGTTCGGAGCAAGGGTACTGGTTTCAAACGGAGGCAATCAACTGTCTGAGTAGTGAATACCTTAAAAAAGGGGTAACGCAGATTCAAGGCTTTGCAGAAAGTGTGGAGAGTCGCTTTGAGCGGATTCGAGCTAATGAGAGCTTGTTTGATTTGTTCTCTGTACTGCAAGGGGCAATACAAGTCTTAGTGGGTGCAATCATGGCTCGAAGACAAGATGAATTAATCAAGTTGAAGTCACATGGCAACCTTTCACCTAATGTAAGTCCCTTTTCAGAAGCGGGTGCAAAAACAGAGTACAACCTGATTTTTAAGGTAAAAAAAACTGGCTCAAAAGGGGTGAACGCAACAATAGAAAGACCAATTCCCTTATCTATAGCAAGGTTCATTTGGCAACTGGAGCAATTTAACATCAAAGCGAGTGAGTTGGGGTTATGCAAAGGAAAGTTATCTTTGTTTAACAACCTCAATTCAAGGAACTCGCAGTTAAGTCAGGTTGTTCACACGACATATAATACTCATCTTGATGCCTTATGCGATTACTTAGAAACGGACTTGGTGGAGTACGACAACGGTGAGTATCGCCGTAATTATGTCCGTCAGCACCAATTGAGACGCTTCTTTGCTATGGCATTCTTTTGGTCAAAAGGATTTGATGGAATGGATGCTCTACGCTGGATGCTCGGACATTCAGATATGGAACACTTATACCATTATATCTCTGAGTCGGAAACTGGGGCGGTACTAAACGGAGCTAAAGCCAGTGTAATTGTCCGTGGTGTGGTCGATTCCACTTCTGAACTTGCGAAGCTAGAAGGAATCGAAGAGGTTCGCAAAATCATTGCAGAACGCCTGACAGGTGATAGTTCAACACCCATCATGATAGAGTCAGTGAGTGAAGCCGCAGAAGATTACGATGATGAGTCTTATCTAACTGTCCCTCACATAAGCCAACTTCAAAAAGAGCAGGACATCGAAACAGAGGTTATTCAGCTTTTAGAAGAAGGTCGAATCACGCTTGAGCCAGAGTTCTTTACCATTGAAGATGCTGATGGAAATACAACTCAAACCTTTAATCTAATTTTAAAAATCAAAGACCTTGATTGAGGATTGGGACAATGAAAGTTTTAGAGAAAAACCAAACGAAAATACTTGAAATAGAAAAGCTGTTGAGGGAAATAATCACATCTCCCGCTGAGTTTAAAGATGATGAAGAGTTGATTAAGGCTCTTAAATCACAATCTGGTATCGCTAAATATCAGAATCAAGAGCGTAATATCACATCATGCTCATTAAACACGGTCAAAAGCATCTCAGAAGCACTTCTGGAAAGAGGCTTCTTATCATTAGATGAGCTTCGTATTAATGCAAAACTGGCGGTAGAGGCTGTACATCACAATGAGAAAGCTTCTAAAGGAAACAAGCAAACTGTCGTGGGTTTAAAGCACAAAGTCGCTGAGCTTGAATCAGAGCTAGATGCAGCGCAGCGCAGCAATTCGTTACTGACCGTTATGGTTTCAGAGTTGCGTTCTAGATTAAAGCAACTAGCGAATCATGAAGGAACAGTAGAAGAACGACAGGAGCTTTATCGAGAGCACAATCGGAAGATTGAAGCGCAGATGAACTTCACTTTGAATGGAGAGCTATGATGGCGGTTCGTAAGCTTAAAAACTTTGAGCAATGGAGTCATCTTGGGTTTGATGGGAAGCTTGTCTTTCGTAAGCCACTGGATATTCCTTTCGTAACCTACAGTAATCATACTCCTTGCTATGAAGCCAATGCCTACATCCATAGTTTGATTGTGAGAAACTTAAAAAGTGACACCATTCGAGGGTATGCCCACGATATCATCCACTTGGTTCATTTTATTGAAAAACAGCCACTATTGAGTCGGTTTAGTCAACTTACTGACGCAACATTCACTCTTTTCGTTCAATCACTACAGGCGGAGAGAACACCACTTGGCGAACTGAAGCGCAAGAATAACTCCGTTATAAAGATTGCGCATACCTGTTTGGATTTTTTGCAGTTTATCCAAGAGTTTCATGATTTGAGTGCTTTCATTGGCAAAGATAAAGGTAACTCAATTCAGATACTTGAAAAACATTACAAGCGCAAACAGGAAGGCTATAAAGGGTTCATTGAAGGCACTAAAATTACGCATTCTGCTGTACCAACTAAAGACGAGATAAAGAAACGTCACCCTGTTTCAGAAGATGATGCCTTGCGTGTTTGGGAGCTTATAAAGACCCAGAAAAATAAAGATAAGCGCAGAAGGGATATGGCGTTATATACTGCAATGGAGCAGTTAGGTGGTCGAGTGTCCGAGCTTCATTTGATTAAAATGACCGATTACGAGGAAGCTAGACGCACAGGTATGCTCACTCTTACCACTTTGAAACGTAAAGATGATAACACCACTCGAAAGATACCTGTCCCACACCTTTTGTTATCTGTGATAGCGGATTACATTAAAGTTCGTAAGAAAGTCGTGAGGAAGAAAAAAGCCCAACATGATTATCTATTTGTCAGTTTAAAAACAGGCTTACGCTTATCCGCAGATTCATGGACAACGTACATGAACTCATGGAAAAAAGAGCTTGGTATCGAGGGAGAGTTACACCCGCACTTATGGAGACACGCATTTATAACAGATAAGCTCAAAGAGCTTATTCTTGCCACTAAAGAAGTGAATGATAAGGACGATTTCCGAAAGCACTTACTTCACACGCAAACGTTTAAAATGCAGCTTCAACAGTGGACAGGCCATACAAATCTTAGCTCTTTAGATACTTATATTGACCTCGCATTTGCAGATATTCACGGCTACGCAGAGGTTTATAATGCAGTATCTCTAAAGTCGAGTGTTGACCTAGCAAAGCGTCAGATTGAGTTGTTAGAAGAGCAGATAGCAAGGAAGGAGTTAACGCCTACCGCAGCACTCGGTGAAATGAAGAAACTATTGGGAGCTTTTCAATCTGATATAGATAAAAGCATTGTTCCTTCGTCACAGTAAAAGTTCATCCTCAAGCGGTCATGTAACACGTCTTTGGATAAAAAACTGTTAGGCAATTTGCTTATTTAGGCTGGTAGTATTAAGAAAAGTAAGTGTAAAGAACATTCTAATAACTATCTTATTGTATACAACGAGATAGTCAAAATGACCAGCTTGTTGTTGGACAGATACGCGTTAGACTTAAGCTCTGAAAGTGATTCTTAAGTGAGTCATCTAGAGGTTTTAGTTTTGAATCGACTCAACTGAGATTTCTAGGAAGGGAAATTAAGAAGAGGCTTGTTCAGATTTTATAAGGTGCGGATTTGAGCTTATTTCACTGCGAGCAACTATGAGTTTGGTATGTTGCTTCTTCAAAACATCTATATCTTCTTGTGAATACCCCGCCTTTTTCGCTGCAGCAATACTTTTCTCTAATTTCTTAATATCACCATCAAATCGACGAATCACTTTAAGCTCTTCAAGAGGTCTGACTCCAATTGCGGTAAAGGCATATTCCAATAACCAAAAAAGCGCACCAATTAAAGCAGGCACAGCAGTAGAAACAAGTGCTGCATTCTCAGGATTCCCCCAAGCGTTATACATAGCAATAATTGCAGTTGAAGCGCCACCAATAGACAGACCAGGCGATAAGGCTTTGCTTGAGTTGTTCTTAGGCTGCTCAGCCATTTTTATTGACCTTCAAAACGGAATGCTTTTCTATGTGTCCAGTAGCCTTCAGAATCACATCAGCTATTTCATCTGTATTATCAAGCTTTATAATTCTTGTCGTTGAATGGTAGTTATCTCCTTCAACTTTAAGCTTTATAGTGGTGGCGGGAACAAGATAAAGAGCTATAGCACGACCCAGTAAACGACAGATACGAGCAATCCACGGAAGAGACATGAAAATCCCTACCGTCAGAAATAAGCTCATAATTGTGTCGTGCTCTAAATTCATAGTATTAACCTAGCTGACGAATCACTTCTTCAATAGTGTAACGTGTATTCACAGAACCATCAGGTTTTGTTGTCTTAACTGTTTTCATCATCACTAAACAAGGCTTAGTTTTTGAAAACTCTTCATAGCCTTGATTAATTCGGCTGATAAAGGCTTCATGATTCATACGAACTGATTCAATCTCACCATTCGGTAATTTAAACTTCCAACCTGTAGCTGACTCGAAGTTTACCTGAGAAAAGTGAATTGTCATCTGATTTGTTTCTTCTTCCACTTGCTCAAGAGTTTTCTGAGGTAGCTTTCTGAAAGCTGCTGCATCTTCACTAACTACAACTATTACCTCATCATCATTTTCATTTTTGATGATTAGCTTTGCATCGTCCTTGTTCTCAATTGGTGTTGTGAATACTGTTTCTATATCCTTGCGAACATCTTTATTTAACAGTATTTTAGCAATATTCGGTTCAAGTTCATGCTCTTCGCCATCTTTGGTTTTAAGAATCACCTTGCCGTCACGTTTCAAACTACCAACGATTTTTCGACCCTTTAACGCTTCCATTGCCCCCAAAACAGTATTAGCACAACCTACACCAACTGCAGTTGATATACCTAAAATTTGCAACACGTCGGCTCCACCAGTGTTTAGCCATGTTACAAATTCAACCATAAACGAACCTTCTTGATGTGCTCGAACCTTCACTTGAAGATCAGACTGCTCACCATTAATAAGCCTATTGGAGCTTTTTATCGCATTCGACAAACTTAAGATCGAATGTCCAAGAGTCTCAGCATCAATTGTATGGTTAGCTGTTTCTTCCATATCATACGACAGTTTGAATACTTGTTTACTTGGCTCATTACTACTAGGTGCCATAACTTAACCTTTGTCATTAATTTTTCTTGTTATAATAAACAGAACCTCCTTTTTTGTATAATATTTTAGACACTTACAATAGAAAAAAGCTCGTTTACTTCTCGATTTATGATTGTAAAAGCTATAAAGAACGCACAGATGGTATCGGTTCGAGCAATTTCCATCGTTGAGCACACTTTTGGCTTCATTCTTTCCCTTTCAAGAGTTGGAGAAAGCTTTCGTCTCTAACAAGGAATGGGAGCTAATTGTTTTAGCTGGTAGTTTTGCTATCTATCTGAATTAGTAGTTGCACCAAACGATTAAGAGAATATTCATTCATGAGGAGGGGCTAGATAAAGAAGTCCGATTGAACGGATAATATAGCGAGTTTTCCGGCTAAATAGAAAAATGAATGGCCTACCGTTCCACTAGTATCTAAAGCAATACGCTCCACTAAATCGAACTACACTAATAATATTCAAAGTCTCGAATTGACAATATTTATTATTCAAACTCGATATTAGGAAAATGCCTGAGTTTGAGCGCAAAGTGCTCGATTCATTACGGGAGCCGCTTGAGTCTGGGCACATTGTAATTTCTCGCGCCAGCAGTAAAACGACCTTTCCTGCCCGCTTTCAGCTGATTGGTGCCTTAAATCCTAGCCCGTCTGGTTATTACGATGGCAATCAAACACGTACCAATCCTCAAGCGATATTGCGCTATTTAAGCCGTTTGAGTGGACCATTACTTGATAGGTTTGATATGTCGATTGAGATCCCAGCCTTGCCTCGTGGCACATTGACCGAAGGTGGTGATCGGGGCGATACGACTGCTGTGATTAAGTCTCGGGTCGATCAGGCAAGAGTGCGAATGTTAGCGAGAAGTGGCAAAGTGAATGCGCTGCTATCAACCCGAGAGCTCGATCAACATTGTCCATTACAGCAAGCAGATGCGGCTTTTTTAGAAAACGCACTGCATCAGCTAGGACTATCTATTCGGGCGTATCATCGGATTATTAAAGTGGCACGCACAATAGCGGATTTAGCTGGTGAAACTAGTATTGGTCGAGGGCACCTTGCTGAAGCATTGGGGTATCGTTCGATGGATAGACTCTTAAAGCAGATCAATAGCCAAGTGGTGTAGCTAGACGTGGTTATAAGGTAAGAAAAAAGGGCCATTCGGCCCTTTTTGTAATATAGAGGTTGTGCGATTACTTTTTCAGTAAGTAGTTAACTAGCTCAAAGTACTCGTCAGCAGATTTGATCTTACCTGTTTTCACTAGGTATTTATTGTTGACTATCACAGCAGGCACGCCTGTTAGACCTGCATCTTCAAAGGCTTTATCAAAACGGCTTACCATAGAGTTAACGGCAAAGCTGTTGAATGCGCCATCAAACTCAGCAGCAGGAACACCTTCATCGATGAAGATTTGGCGCACTTCTTCTTCATTGCGTGGTGGTTTGTTTAGTGTGTGAATGCGGTTAAAGAACACTGGCACCATTTTATCTTGTACACCCAGTACCACAGACGTTGCGAACGCTTTGCTCATCACTTTGCCCATTGGGCCACCCATGAAAGACACATGCATTTTTTGTAGCTTAGCATTTTCAGGTAGCTTTGTTTTTAGCTGCTTGATCATTGGCTCAAATTGGTAACAGTGTGGGCAGTACAATGAGAAGAACTCGGTCACAATAGGGGTTTCAGACTTAGGTTGATCGAGAACTTGGTAGTAATCGCCTTCTGTGAATTTTGCAGCATGTACAGAAAACGACAGTAATGCAGCGCTGGCTAACGTAAGTAACTTCTTGAACATTGGTATGACTCCCTGATTGTCCTTGTCATGGCTATAGATATAACCTGAGTTTTTATATTAATGATTGTTGTTATTACCACTGAGGCATAAGTTGCAATGGTGCTTCATTCAGTGATGCAATTTGTTCTTTAAATGCAAGTACTTGCCCTTCCCAATATTTTGCATCAGCAAACCATGGGAATGCACGTGGAAACGCAGGATCTTGCCAGCGTTTTGCTAACCATGCCATATAATGCACCATTCTAAGACCGCGTAAAGGCTCAATTAGTTGCAATTGGCGCTGATCAAACTCTGCAAATTCACCATACGCTTCCAATAAGGTATCAAGCTGGGCTAATTGATCGGCACGCTCACCGTTAAGTAGCATCCATAGATCTTGGATCGCCGGACCATTACGGGCATCGTCAAGATCGACAAACATTGGCCCATCACGCCAGAGAATATTTCCCGGATGACAATCACCATGAAGACGAATAGCTTGCCAATCCGTTGACCAATATTGCTCAAGAACACTAATTAACGTATCAAGATCAGCGAAGAATGTGGCTTTTAGGTGATCGGGAATAAACGGGCTATTCGCCAATAATTGACGTGGCTGATAAACGTACTCTTCCAATCCCATGGTTGGACGATGTTGGAACGCTTGGCGTTGCCCGACTTGGTGAATGCGACCTAAATAGCGACCTACCCACTCAAGCTGATCGAAATTATCAACTTCAAATTGGCGTCCACCGACACTTGGAAATAGTGCAAAACGGTGACCATTGAAGTTATGTAGCGTTTGTCCATTGATCGCAATTGGTGCAGCTACAGGAATGTCGGCTTCCACTAACTCTTGGGTAAATTGATGCTCTTCGGCAATTTGCTCATCGCTCCAACGTCCAGAGCGATAGAATTTGGTGACGTAACGCGCCCCATCTTCCGCTTTAAATTGGTAAACCCTATTTTCATAGCTGTTAAGTGCAAGTAATCCAGATTCCGCGCGAACCTCAATACCATCTAATGCATCAAGTAGTAACTCGGGAGTGAGATCTGAAAAACAAAAATCGTTTTTTTCCATGGAGCAGCCCTAAAGACAGAGAGTAAGCCGCTAGTGTACCTTAATCTCTGTATTGCGAAATCAAAAGGGTCATTACCTGACCCTTCCAAATAGTATGTTTAGTCATTAGTTTAGCGAAGCTTACCAATAAATCGACTTTCTGTGCTTAACGAATGTTGCTCATCTCCTTGCCCAGTTGAGAGTACAAAGCGAATGTTTATGATCGGCTCTTTTAGATCGTAAGGGTCGACCCCTAAACTGATCGGCAAGCTCACAATATTACCGACATCAACGGTGATCACTTGCGGACCATACCATTGAATATCATCAATCCCTTCCGCAGTTAGGGTAAAGGTGGTGTCTTGTTGGAACTTATTGATGATCTTCAGGGTATAGGTATTTTCAATTAAGCCTTGGTCGTTTTCTTTAAACAGCTGGGTGCGATCGCGGATCACATCCAAACCCATTGGCTGAATAGTATTAAGTAATACGAAAAATAGCCCAATCATAGCTACCAGAACCGAGCCATATCCGATTAATTTTGGTCGTAAGACTTCGGTTTTCTGCCCTGCTAATTGGTGCTCTGTGGTATAGCTGATCAACCCCTTTTCATAGCCCATTTTATCCATGGTTTGATCGCAGGCATCAACACAGGCACCACAGTTAATGCACTCGTATTGCATTCCTTCTCGAATATCAATGTCTGTTGGGCACACTTGGACACAAAGGTTGCAGTCAATACAGTCACCAAGCCCTTGCTCGGCAGGGGTCGTTTTACGAGAGCGAGGGCCGCGTTTTTCACCGCGTCGAGTGTCATAGCCGACAATGTAGCTGTCTTTATCAAACATAGTGGATTGGAACCGAGCATAAGGACACATGTGGATACAGACAATAGATCGCATCCTATCTGCATTAACGTAAGTACAAATGGTGAAAAAAAGTACCCAGAAGGTTATCCAAGTCGATGATTGCCAAGTGAAGAACTCTACAAGTAGGGTTTTGATTAAAAGAAATCAATGTTGAAGCTGGTGTTTTTTTGGATAATAAAAAAGCAGGTCAAATAGAGCCTGCTTTTAGAATTAAAATAAAAATGATTATTTCTTTGTTGGTCGCTTCCAGCCTTGAATTGTACGAGCTGGTGCACGAGTGATCACTAACTCACCTTCGCCAATATTACGATTAATTGTTGCGCCAGCACCGATGGTTGCACCACTGGCAACTTTCACTGGTGCAATAAGCTGTGTGTCAGAGCCAACAAACACATCATCACCAATTTCAGTTTTAAACTTGTTTGCGCCATCGTAGTTACAAGTAATAGTACCTGCACCGATATTTACGTTAGCACCAATTTCAGCATCGCCTAAGTAAGTTAAGTGACCCGCTTTTGAGCCTTCGCCTAAACGTGCCTGCTTCATTTCAACAAAGTTACCTACATGCGCTTGTGTTTGTAACTCTGTGCCTGGACGTAGTCGCGCAAATGGACCTACAGTACAAGACTCACCAACCGTTGCACCTTCAATCACAGAGTACGGGCTGATCACAGTATTGTCGTCAATTTCACAATCTTTTAGTACACAGCCAGCACCGATAACCACGTTATCACCAATGCTAACACTGCCTTCAATCACCACGTTTACATCAATTTCAACGTCAGTACCGCATTGCAGCTCACCACGTAAATCAAAACGCGCAGGATCGCGTAGCATCACACCTTGCTCAAGTAGGCGCTCAGCCTGCATTGCTTGGAAAGCACGCTCTAAACGCGCAAGCTGTACGCGGTTATTCACACCTTCAACTTCAATCGCAGCCACAGGATGTACCGCTTCAACGGCACGACCTTCATTGTGGGCAATTTCTATGATGTCCGTTAGGTAGTATTCACCTTGCGCATTGTCATTTTTAAGTGCAGATAACCAGCGCTTCAAGTCGCCACCGTTAGCAACCATAACACCAGTGTTGATTTCTTTGATCAGCTTCTGCTCTTCAGTTGCATCTTTTTGCTCAACGATAGCAACAACAGGACCGTTACGACGAACAATACGACCGTAACCTGTTGGATCATCAAGCACAACCGTTAGCAGCGCAATACCGCCGTCAGGTTGTGCATCAAGTAAGTTTTCAAGTGTTTGTGCGCTAATAAGTGGCACATCACCATAAAGAATTAATGCTTTCTCATCATCTGCAAGGTTAGGTACTGCTTGATTAACAGCATGACCAGTACCTAATTGCTCTGCTTGCAGCACCCAGTTAACACTTTCTTGTGCTAACACTTGCTGCATCTTGTCACCACCATGACCGTAAACTAAGTTAATAGTTTGCGCACCAAGATCATTACATGTGTCAATCACATGCTTAACCATCGGCTTACCTGCCAAAGTGTGAAGCACTTTAGGCAAATTAGAATACATGCGGGTACCTTTACCCGCAGCTAAAATCACAGCACTAAAGCTCATGATGGGATATCCCTCTTGATGCATAAATTCATAATCTTTCTCTATTGTACCGCCTACTTAGAACAGTTTTAAGTGCTAGCGCTTATTTCTCACCGACAAATAACATGCTCTCGTCGCAATTTAGTTCATTAATAAAAAGAAAATAAGCAGGTACGGTTTCTCGCTAGCGGCGAGCGTATAGGTAACAATAGAGCAAATATAAAAAAAGCGACCACAATGGTCGCTTTTTTACTTTCTTTAGCGTCAGACTAGCGTGCGCGTTTTGTTAACTCAATAACGCGTAGCTGAGCAATGGCTTTCGCCAGATCACTCGCTGCCTGCGCGAAGTCAATATCGCCATGCTGATTGTGGATTCGCTCCTCAGCTTGACGTTTCGCTTCTTCTGCTTTCGCGGCATCCAGATCGACACCACGAATAGCAGTATCGGCTAATACCGTCACTGCAGCAGGCTGAACTTCAAGCATACCGCCAGAAAGATAAATCACATCTTCCTCACCACCTTGCTTGGTAATACGTACCATACCCGGAGTGATAGCAGTCAGTAGTGGGGTGTGACCTGCGTGAATACCCAGTTCACCTTCGCTACCCGTTACCTGAATATTTTCAGCACGACCAGAGAACAGACGTTTCTCAGCACTGACTACTTCCAGATGGAAAGTTATCGCTGCCATGTCGCCTCCTAATTAGCTTACAGCTTCTTCGCGTTTTCTAATACGTCTTCAATCGCACCACAGTACATAAATGCCTGCTCTGGGATATCGTCGTACTCACCCGCTAGTAGGCCCTTGAAGCTACGTAGCGTATCTTTTAGCGATACGTAGATACCTGGGTCACCAGTGAAGACTTCTGCAACGTGGTAAGGCTGAGTTAAGAAACGTTCAATCTTACGTGCACGAGATACAGCTTGCTTATCTTCTTCAGAAAGCTCGTCCATACCTAGGATTGCAATGATGTCTTTTAGCTCTTTGTAACGCTGAAGTAGGCTCTGAACGCCACGCGCAATGTCGTAGTGCTCTTGACCAACAACCAGTGGATCTAGCATACGAGAAGTAGAATCCAATGGGTCGATAGCAGGGTATAGACCTAGCGATGCAATTTGACGAGAAAGTACAACTGTTGCGTCAAGGTGCGCGAACGTCGTTGCTGGTGATGGGTCAGTCAAGTCATCGGCAGGTACGTATACCGCCTGAACAGACGTGATAGAACCAGTCTTCGTTGACGTGATACGCTCCTGAAGTACACCCATCTCTTCTGCAAGTGTAGGCTGGTAACCTACAGCAGATGGCATACGACCTAGCAGTGCTGATACTTCTGTACCTGCAAGGGTGTAACGGTAGATGTTATCGATAAATAACAGTACGTCACGACCTTCATCACGGAAGCGCTCAGCCATTGTAAGGCCTGTCAGAGCAACACGTAGACGGTTACCTGGTGGCTCGTTCATCTGGCCGTAAACCATTGCTACTTTAGACTCTTCAGGATTTTCGATGTTAACAACACCTGCTTCCTGCATCTCGTAGTAGAAATCGTTACCTTCACGAGTACGCTCACCAACACCTGCAAACACAGATAAACCTGAGTGTTTTAGGGCGATGTTGTTGATAAGTTCCATCATGTTAACGGTCTTACCAACACCTGCACCACCAAACAGACCGATCTTACCACCCTTAGCGAATGGACAGATAAGGTCGATAACCTTAACGCCTGTTTCTAGTAGTTCAGTTACGTTTGATTGTTCTTCGTAGCTAGGTGCTGCGCGGTGAATAGCGTAACGCTCTTGCTCACCGATCTCACCACACTCATCAATTGGTTGACCTAGTACGTTCATGATACGTCCTAGCGTCGCGTTACCAACTGGTACTTCAATAGGGCGGCCTGTGTTTTCAACAGACAAACCACGACGTAAGCCATCAGAAGTACCCATTGCGATACCACGAACAACACCACCACCAAGTTGCTGCTGAACTTCAAGTACTAGCGTACCGTTCTCTTTTGCATCAACGTGAAGGGCATCGTATACCTGTGGTACAGAGTCCTGTGGAAACTCTACGTCGACTACCGCACCGATGATCTGTACGATCTTACCTGTAGCCATCGTTAATCCTCTAAACTTATTAATTCTTTGCCTTATACAGCAGATGCGCCAGAAACGATTTCTGACAGTTCTTGTGTGATCGCAGCCTGACGAGCTTTGTTGTACACAAGTTGCAGTTCATCAATCAGATTACCTGCATTATCTGTTGCAGCTTTCATCGCTACCATTCGTGCCGCTTGCTCACTGGCAAGGTTCTCAACCACACCTTGGTACACTTGTGATTCGGCATAGCGAACCAACAGGGTATCAAGTAGGGCTTTCGGCTCGGGCTCATAAATGTAGTCCCAAGAATGGTTGCGCTGCATTTCTTCGTCTTCTGACTTAGGCAAAGGCAACAATTGATCAATCACTGGTTCCTGTACCATGGTGTTTACAAACTTGTTGTAAACTACATACAGGCGATCCAATTGGCCTTCATCATATTTCTTCAGCATGACGCCAACAGTACCAATCAGCTCATCAACGCTTGGTGAATCACCAAGACCTGATACTTGTGCTGACACGTTACCGCCGTAGCTATTAAAGAATGCCGTTGCTTTTGCGCCAATTAACGCTAAATCAACTTCTGCACCTTTGTCTGACCATGTCTTAATGTCAGTGATCGCTTTTTTGAACAAGTTAATGTTCAAGCCACCACATAGACCGCGGTCAGTTGAAACAATGATGTAACCAACGCGCTTGGCTTCACGCTCTTCGAGATAAGGATGCTTATACTCAAGGCTACCAAGGGCGATATGACCGATCACTTTGCGCATAGTTTGTGCGTACGGACGTGATGACTCCATCGCTTCTTGCGTTTTACGCATTTTAGAAGCAGCCACCATTTCCATCGCTTTAGTGATCTTTTGCGTGTTTTTAACACTACCGATCTTGTTACGAATCTCTTTTGCGCCATCCATCGTTACTCTCCGTTAGAAGGTGATCGCAAGCGATCACCAACCAATTACCAAGTCTGGGTCGCTTTGAAATCTTCTAGCAGTTTCGCGAACTGCGCAGCGATTTCGTCGTTCCAAGCACCCGTTTCATCGATCTGAGCAACTAGCTCAGCAAACTGACCTTTCGCGTAAGAAAGTAACGCTGCTTCGAAATCAGCAAGCTTAGTTAGCTCAACATCATTCAAGTAGCCTTTTTCAGCTGCAAAGATAACAACCGCTTGCTCAAATACAGACATTGGCGCGTATTGTTTTTGCTTCATCAGTTCAGTTACTTTCTGACCATGATCTAGCTGTTTCTTAGTTGCGTCATCAAGGTCAGACGAGAACTGTGCGAATGCCGCTAGTTCACGGTACTGTGCAAGTGCGGTACGGATACCACCAGACAGTTTCTTGATGATCTTGGTTTGGGCAGCACCACCTACACGAGATACAGAGATACCTGGGTCAACCGCTGGACGAATACCGGCGTTGAACAGTTCTGTTTGTAGGAAGATCTGACCATCGGTGATAGAGATAACGTTAGTCGGTACGAATGCCGATACGTCACCCGCTTGGGTTTCGATGATCGGTAGTGCCGTTAGCGATCCTGTTTGACCTTTCACTTCACCGTTAGTGAATTTCTCAACGTAGTGCTCGCTTACACGAGAAGCACGCTCTAGAAGACGTGAGTGAAGGTAGAAAACATCACCAGGGAATGCTTCACGACCTGGTGGACGCTTAAGCAATAGTGAGATTTGACGGTAAGCAACAGCCTGCTTAGACAGGTCATCGTATACAATCAGTGCATCTTCGCCGCGGTCACGGAAGTATTCACCCATCGCACAACCAGAGTATGGTGCTAGGTATTGCAGTGCCGCAGCTTCAGATGCTGATGCTACAACAACGATGGTGTTTTCCAGTGCGCCGTGCTCTTCAAGCTTACGAACTACGTTAGCGATAGTTGAAGCTTTACTGGTAATAGCCACATACACAGAGTAGATACCAGAGTTTTTCTGGTTGATGATGGCATCGATTGCCATCGCAGTTTTACTGGTTTGACGGTCACCGATGATCAGCTCACGCTGAGCACGGCCGATAGGGATCATTGAGTCAACTGCTTTGTAACCAGTTTGTACTGGTTGATCAACAGATTTACGATCGATTACACCCGGTGCAATTACTTCAACAGGAGAGAATGTCTCTGTTTCAATTGGACCTTTACCGTCGATTGGCTGACCTAGTGTGTTCACAACACGACCAAGTAGCGCAGGACCTACAGGTACTTCAAGAATACGACCAGTACCGGTTACCTTCATGCCTTCCTGTAGAGAAGCATAAGGGCCCATCACAACAGCACCTACCGAGTCACGCTCAAGGTTAAGTGCCAGTGCGTATAGTCCGCCTGGTAGTTCAATCATTTCACCTTGCATTACGTCAGCAAGGCCATGGATACGAATAATACCGTCGCTTACAGAAACGATAGTACCTTCGTTACGCGCTTCACTTACAACGTTGAAGTTTTCAATACGTTGCTTGATCAGTGCGCTAATTTCCGTGGAATTAAGTTGCATGCTCCAATTCCCCAAATCAAGACTGCAAAGTATCGCTCAGACGGTTCAATTTGCCCCGTACAGAGTTGTCGATAACAAGGTCTCCAGCTCTAATTACAACCCCGGCAATCAGGGTCTCGTCTACACTGTAAGTCAGCATAACTTTACGCGCTAAACGCTGCTCAAGTTTCGCGCTAATGGCGTCTAGTTGAGACTCATCTAAAGCAACGGCAGAAACCACTGTTGCTTGGATGGTGTGTTCATGTTCATTTTTCATAAACATAAACTCTTCACAGACATCCGGTAGCGCCTTAAGGCGTCCATTTTCAGCCATTACCTTTAAAAGGTTTTGACCAAATTCATCGAGTTGCTCACCGCATACTGAAACAAAAATCTCAGTTAGCTTTTCAGCAGCAAAACCGCTATCCAGAACATCCTGCATAGTGTCGTTTTTTGCTACTTCACTAGCGAAAGTCAGCATTTCTGCCCACTGTGCTAGTGCGTTCTTCTCGACCGCAAAGTCAAAAGCTGCTTTAGCGTAGGGGCGTGCGATAGTAGTCATTTGTGACATAAGCTTGCCCCTTTAATTACAGTTCTGCAGTGACTTTGTTAAGAATATCTGCTTGAGCGTCCGCATCGATCGAACGTTCAATGATCTTCTCAGCACCAATCACAGCCAGAGTTGCAACTTGTTTTCTTAACTCATCACGAGCACGGTTACGTTCAGCTTCAATTTCCGCCATACCTTGCGCAAGAATCTTCTCACGCTCAGTTTGAGCTTCAGCTTTCGCTTCATCGATAATTTGAGCTTTACGCTTGTTTGCTTGCTCGATCAACTCACTCGCAGCGCGTTTCGCTTCTTTAAGTTGATCTGAAGCATTCGCTTGTGCAAGGTCAAGGTCTTTGGCTGCGCGATCTGCGGCAGCCAAGCCGTCAGCAATCTTTTTCTGACGTTCTTCAATCGCTTCCATAATTGGTGGTCATACATATTTCATGCAGAACACCACGAAGGCGAAGAAAGCGATAGCCTGACCCAGCAAAGTTGCATTCATATTCACAACGCATCTCCTTAAAAAGGGTTGCTAGAGTCCATTTGCTACTTAATGTCAGGTTTTAAGCAAACCTGACACTACGATTTATTAACCAGCTAGCTGACCAACAAATGGGTTTGCGAATGTGAATAGCAGCGCGATTACGATACCGATCATTGGTACCGCATCAAGTAGACCAGCGATGATGAACATCTTAACTTGAAGCATTGGAGCCATTTCAGGTTGACGTGCAGCACCTTCAAGGAACTTACCACCAAGAAGTGCGAAGCCGATCGCTGTACCAAGGGAAGCAAGACCTACAATAATGCCCACGGCAATCGCAGAAAAGCTTAGTAAAGTTTCCATCACTATCTCCAGTTTATAGTTGTCGGCTAAAGCGCCATATAATAAAAATGTTTACAAATAATCGTTAATGATTGTCTTCATGTGCCTGAGACAGGTACACGATAGTTAACATCATGAATACGAATGCTTGAATTGTAATGACCAGGATGTGGAAAATAGCCCACGGTACCGAGCCTAGCCATTGAGCCCACCACGGCATTAGTGCCGCGATTAGGATAAACACCACCTCACCAGCAAACATGTTACCGAATAGACGCATACCCAGTGAAATTGGCTTCGCTAGTAGCGATACCACTTCAAGAAGTAGGTTAAACGGGATCATTACTGGGTGATTGAACGGGTGAAGAGCCAGTTCTTTCGCAAAGCCGCTAAGTCCTTTCACTTTGATGCTGTAGTAAATCATCAATGCGAACACGCCTAACGCCATTGCCATGGTGATGTTAACATCAGCACTTGGAACCACTTTCATGTAAGGGATCCCGACGCTTGCTGCTGCATACGGAATGAAATCAATTGGCACTAAGTCCATGATGTTCATTAGCAGTACCCAACAGAAAATCGTCAGTGCTAACGGAGCTACAAGTGGATTGCGTCCATGAAAAGTGTCTTTTACGTTGGTATCAACGAATTCAACCACCATTTCAACAAAACATTGTAATTTACCTGGAACTCCTGATGACGCCTTCTTCGCAACTGAACGGAATACCCACAAAAAAGCTAAACCAATCAAAACAGAGAAGAAAAGGCTGTCAATATGCACCGCCCAGAAACTACCTTCACTCGCTAAACCTAGCTTATCGGTTGATAAGTTGGTTAAGTGGTGAGTAATGTAGCTTGACGGCGTTAGCGCTTCACCTGGCGCAGCCATAACTCATCCTATTTGTTGTTGTTAATGAATAAAACCGGTCCAAAAATATTAATACCAAGGGCCAGCAAATAGGTTAGTTTGAGGGGAACAAGTTCCACCCCTATATACAGGTAAGCAATGGCAAAAAGGATGACTGTGATAAGAATTTTTAGCACTTCTCCGCCATAAAATGACGCCATGACTAATCGTGCTTTCCTAGCACCACTAAACATGAAGGCACACATTGCGAAGACAGCATTGGCGATCACGAAGATGCCACCACCAATCAATGCAGAGATTCCCCAGTCAACATTGACAGCAAAAACTGCCGTTAATGCCGTTGCTATCACGACGCCAGATTGTAGTAACAGCAACCGTTTTGCCAATTGGCGTCCCGGTTTAGCTAGCGTCGATACCATGTATTCGTTCCTCGAGTCCATTCCTTTACACGATCCGTGCTTGGGAAAACAGCGAAAATTATACGACTCATAAAATTGATTGCAATCAAATAGCAGCAAAAAAAACAGTTAGATTTTACAACACTCTAACTTGATCACGATGATGTTATACTTTTAACAAAAGTTACACATTCGACATCACATGTTTCGCTCGAGCATTGCAATAATTTGCTCAAGTTTGTCTTGTTGATCAAAGTTAATAACGAGCTTTCCTTTACCAGTTTTGGTCTGATTTATCGCCACCTTGGTGCCAAGTCGCTCGGTTAGCCTATTTTGTAACAGCGCGACCTGCTCGCTAACTGGCTTTGGTGACTTCGGTGCCGAAGGGTTTAATAGGGTTTTAACCAGTTTTTCAGCTTCACGAACAGTTAACAAGTTATTGACAATTTTTTGTGCTGTAGATAACTGTTGTGCTTCATCAAGGGATAGTAAAGCCCTTGCGTGACCCATTTCGAGCTTTTTTTGCTCGACTAATTGTTTTACAGGCTCACTTAATTGGTTTAAACGCAATAAGTTAGAGACAGCAGCACGTGATTTACCCACCGCATCAGCAATTTGTTGATGAGTCAGTGAAAACTCTTGCTGAAGCCTTGCAAGCGCAACCGCTTCTTCGATGACATTGAGATCTTCACGCTGAATATTCTCAATCAATGCGATAGCCATAGTAGCACGATCATCAACGGCTTTGACTAAACAAGGCACTTTAGTTAAACCAGCAAGCTTCGCGGCTTGCCAACGGCGCTCAACGGCGATGATTTCGAAATCGTTGTTCGCTAGACGACGAACAACGATTGGCTGAATAATACCTTGGGCGCGGATCGATTCAGCCAATTCAGCCAAGGTTTCTTCTGTCATGGATTTACGAGGTTGATATTGGCCTGATTTCAGCGCATCAACAGCCAGTTCTCGTAACTCACCGTCAGTTTGCTCTTCAACAGATGGAGTCGCTTGATCGTTATGTTGCTTTGCTTGCGCAACCGCACTGGTTGACAACAACGCATCTAGACCTTTACCGAGGCCACGTTTATTAAAATTCATGAAAAACCTTATGCGTCCACTGGAGTGACAGTTTGTAATGCTAATTCGTCGCGGCGGATCATTTCGCCCGCTAAGGCTAAATATGCTTTAGCGCCACTTGAATATTTGTCGTAATACATTGCAGGACGGCCATGACTCGGCGCTTCTGCTAAGCGGACATTACGTGGAATAACGGTACGGTAAACTTTATCGCCAAAATGCTTTTTCAACTGCTGTGAAACTTCATTGGCAAGGCGATTGCGAGGATCAAACATGGTACGGAGTAACCCTTCGATCTTGAGCTCGCTATTGACCACTGCGGTCAATTTACTAATGGTATCCATTAATGCGGTTAAGCCTTCTAATGCGAAATACTCACATTGCATAGGCACTAACACAGAATCTGCAGCCGTCATGGCATTAATGGTTAAAAGGTTTAGCGATGGGGGACAATCGATAAAAATATAATCGTAATCATCACGTACGGTAGCCAGTGCTGAGCGCAAACGCACTTCACGGGCAAACACTTCCATCAATTTGATTTCTGCAGCAGTGACATCACCATTAGCGGCTATCAAATGATAACCGCCAGTGGTGTCTTTAATAACAACGTCATTAAATGGGGTTTCTTCGACCAGAAGATCATAAGCGGTAGCATCAACTTGGTATTTATCAACCCCACTTACCATGGTCGCGTTTCCTTGCGGATCGAGATCAATTACCAACACTTTTCGTTGGGTGGCGGCCAATGATGCTGCCAAATTTACACAAGTGGTTGTTTTACCTACACCACCTTTCTGATTAGCTACTGCTATGATTCTTCCCACAAGAAAACCTCAACAATTAATCCTTTGCCGTTAAGACTACTAGATGACGCTCGCCTTCTAAATCAGGAACCTGTAAAGATTTCACCTCAACAACCGAGCACCACTCTGGCAGATCTGCCGCTTCTTGCTCGTTGTATTGGCCTTTCAATGCTAGGAACTGACCGCCAGACTTTGGTAGATGATGACACCAGTTCACCATATCAGCCATCGATGCAAACGCACGACTTAACACTGCATCAAAGCCATCTTCTGCTTCAAATTCTTCAACGCGACTTTGTACCGTTGTCACATTGGTAATTTTCAACTCATGGATCACTTGGCGGATAAAGCGAATGCGTTTACCTAAGCTATCTAGCAAGGTAAATGATTTATCAGGACACATAATAGCCAGCGGGATCCCAGGCAAACCAGGACCTGTACCGACATCAATATAATTTGTGCCACCTAGATACTTGCTGACCACAATACTATCCATAATATGTTTAACTAACATTTCGTTAGGATCACGGACAGAGGTCAGATTATACGCTTTATTCCACTTATGCAGCAGTTCGACATAACCGATCAGCTGGTCAAGTTGCTGTTCTGTGACCTGCAGGTCAGTTTGGGCGATAAGTTGTACCAATCGTTGTTTCATTGTTTACCCCTTATTCACCTTTTTTTAGCAAGCCGTGCTTTTTCAGATACACAAGTAACAGAGAAATAGCAGCCGGTGTGATACCTGAAATACGTGATGCCATACCAATAGATTCTGGTTTTGCATCCGTTAGCTTCGCCACCACTTCATTAGATAGACCTTTAACTTGGCTATAGTCTAAATCAAACGGTAGTTTCGTTTTTTCATGGCGAAGTGATTTTTCAACTTCTTCACGTTGGCGATCGATGTAACCTTGGTACTTGACCTGAATTTCAACTTGCTCGCGCGCTTCTACGTCTTCATGAGCTGGCGCAAAAGTTTCAATTGCTGTTAATTGCTCATAGCTCACTTCTGGACGACGAAGAAGATCCTCGCCACTTGCTTCACGAGTGATCGGTGCTTTTAGGATCTTATTAAGTTCATCAACATGATCCGATTTTGGATTGATCCAAATATCTTTCAAACGTTGACGTTCAAGCTCCATGTTTTCCAGTTTCTGATTAAAACGCGCCCAGCGCTCATCATCCACTAAACCTAGCTCGCGACCTTTTGGTGTTAAACGTAGATCAGCATTGTCTTCGCGCAATAATAGACGGTATTCGGCGCGAGAGGTAAACATTCGGTACGGCTCTTTAGTACCAATGGTCGATAGATCGTCGATCAATACGCCCATGTAAGCTTCGTCACGACGAGGGCTCCAGCCTTCTTTATCTTGTGCTTGAAGCGCTGC
Organism: Photobacterium leiognathi; assembly: GCF_030685535.1. Classification (NCBI taxonomy): domain Bacteria; kingdom Pseudomonadati; phylum Pseudomonadota; class Gammaproteobacteria; order Vibrionales; family Vibrionaceae; genus Photobacterium; species Photobacterium leiognathi. The sequence continues at coordinate 3,257,711 of NZ_CP131601.1, forward strand.
GTTCATACCCGCCATAAGACCTTGCGCTGCCGCTTCTTCGTAACCGGTAGTACCGTTGATTTGACTGGCGAAGAATAGACCATCGATGTACTTATTCTCGAAGGTTTGTTTTAGATCGCGCGGGTCGAAGAAATCATACTCAATCGCGTAGCCAGGGCGCACAATTGTTGCGTTCTCGAAGCCTTTCATCGAGCGTACAATTTGCATTTGCACATCAAACGGTAAGCTGGTGGAGATACCATTTGGATATAATTCGTTAGTCGTTAAGCCTTCTGGCTCGATGAAGATTTGGTGGCTGTTTTTATCAGCAAAACGCATCACTTTATCTTCGATAGACGGACAGTAACGAGGACCGATCCCTTCAATCACACCAGCGTACATTGGGCTGCGATCCAAGTTATTGCGGATCACTTCATGGGTACGCTCATTGGTGTAAGTAATAAAACATGGGATCTGACGTGGATGATCCGATTGCTTACCCATAAATGAGAAAGTCGGCGTTGGGTTATCACCGTGTTGTGCTTCTAGTACGCTGAAATCAACGCTTCGTGCATCAATACGTGGTGGTGTACCTGTTTTTAGACGATCTACACGTAGTGGTAATTCACGTAGACGATCAGCCAGTGCAATCGATGCAGGATCACCTGTACGACCACCGCTGTAATTTTCTAAACCAATGTGGATCTTACCGCCAAGGAAAGTACCTACGGTTAGTACCACGGTTTTACTACGGAACTTTAGTCCCATTTCCGTTACAACACAAGCTGCACGATCATTTTCCACAATCAGATCAGTCACTGCTTGTTGGAAAATCATTAGATTTTCTTGATTTTCTAATACGTTACGTACAGCTGCTTTATATAAAGCACGGTCTGCTTGAGCACGTGTTGCACGTACTGCTGGACCTTTTGATGAGTTCAGCGTACGGAATTGAATACCGCCTTGATCAATGGCTTTTGCCATTAAACCGCCCAGGGCATCAACTTCTTTAACCAGGTGTCCTTTCCCGATCCCGCCGATCGCTGGGTTACACGACATTTGGCCCAACGTATCGATATTATGGGTCAACAGTAAGGTTTTTTGTCCCATTCGGGCTGCTGCCAATGCGGCTTCAGTGCCAGCATGACCACCACCCACAACGATGACATCAAATTTTTCCTGGTAAAACATGGAACTTCCTCAGGTATTTAAATAGCCAGTGAGTTAACTCGAGCAAAGGGCGGACATTCTATCCTTTTTCTGTGCAAGAGAGAATCTTTCATCAAGATCATTTGATCAATGCAATTACGCTCTTTAAATATATATAAGATCTTTTTAAAGAGATCTTCTGTTAGATCTACTATTAGGATCACCTGATCGTGTGGATAACCGTTAAATGATCCTAATGATCATGCGTTTAGAGAGGATCATTTACTGTGGAGGAGCTTGGATCTGATCGGGTATAGGCTGGGATCAAAAACAGCACTTATTCACAGGGGGGAGGAGGTCTATAAGTTATTAAATGGATAACTATGGGTTGATCACCGTTTTGATCTATAGTTATCCACAGAAAAAAGATCGAAATTAGTTATAATTCTGAGTAAAAATTGACGCTTTTTTACGCATCAAGCAGATTTACCCACGAATTAAACCATTCTTCAGCTGGTTCTTCAGGCACTGGTGTTGATGAAACATCAATATCGAGACGCTCACCAAGCTGATTTGCACCTAGAGAAAGTAACAATCCTTCTATTTTCTTACCTGCGGCACAGAAAGTATCGTAATTACTGTCACCAAGGCCAATAACGGCAAACTTAACACCGCTGAGATCCGGTTGTTGCTGCTCTAGCTCTTCGGCAAACGGTAAAAAGTTATCTGGATATTCGCCTGCACCGTGGGTTGAGCAGATGATCAGCCAAATATCGTCTTGATTTAGGCTTGAGAATTCAGCTTGGTTGATCACTTCTACTTGATGACCATTATCTTCTAATAATTCAGCCAAATGATCGGCAACATATTCGGCACCACCAAGAGTGCTACCTGTAATTAGGCTAAGCGTGCTCATAGTTATCCTTTATATAGAGAGAAATCGCTAGTTTGTGCGTATAAACGCGATCTCGCTGATGAACCATTGGGTATTGTTGGCCTCATTGAGGTAATGAAGCCTACGATGGGGCTTAGGTTATCGTCTATTTATACACTTATCTATGCTTTCGTGATATCCACCAGCAAATTTACTTATATTGAGAGGAAAAAGTGTGGGTATTTTTAGCAAATGATCAGTTTTATAAAGGAGATAGATGATCATTGAGTTGTGATCTTATTTTTGTGGATGAAATCGAGATGATGATCTTACCCACATGATCTTGATATCTTAATCACAAGCTTATGATCGTGAATATATGATGATCCAAGTGGATAAATCGAGAAGAAAACGATCTATTTTCTTAATGGGGTTAGATAGAGCTTACTGGTGTCTGGATGGCGTGAAATACGGATATTATCGTGATAAAGCTGGCGTAATTGGGCTGGAGTTAAGACTTGCTCTGGGGTGTCGAAAGCGATCAGTTCACCTTGTTGAAGTAGTAATAAGCGATCGCAAAACTCCAGTGCAGTATTGAGATTATGGAGTGCCACCAGCGCAGTTTTTCCTTGCTGGCATTGGGCTGTAATGATGTTCATTAGTTGAGATTCATAGTAAATATCAAGGCTAGCGGTTGGCTCATCAAGCAGCATTATATCGGCATTTTGCAGCAAAATACGGGCGAAATGGACTCGTTGTTGCTCCCCGCCAGATAATTGGTTAAGTGGCTGATCTAATAACGTTTCTATGTTTGTTTGTGCAATGATGCTGGCAAGTTCATCGGCGTTATTTTGATTGGGATGGCTATAGGCGCCATAACTAATGACATCTTTGACCAAGAAAGAAAATGCGGGCTCGCTATGCTGGGGAAGGTAGCTTAAATGCTGTGCACGATCTTGATGAGAATAGCTCGATAACGGTTTGCCTTGTAGCGAAATGCTACCACTCGAAGGGAAGATATAGCCTGATAAACACTTTAGTAGAGTGCTTTTACCTGCGCCATTTGGGCCGATAATACCCACCAGCTCACCAGGATATACTGTGAAGTCAATGTTATTGAGTAAAGCCTTGTTACCCTGAGTTAAAGACAATTGTGTCACGTCTAGGATCGTACTCATTGGGTAATTCCTTTGTACTGACTGCGGATCAATAAAACAATAAAGTAGATACCGCCGATCACGGCAGTGATGATCCCCGTTTTTAATTCGTTAGGGGCAATAACGGTTCTGGCTAATAAATCGCAAAGTAGCAAGAACAGTGCACCGAACACAGCAGAAAAGGGGAGTAAGCGACGATTGTCAGGACCTAATACCAACCTGACTAAATGCGGCACAATTAAACCAATAAATCCGATAGGACCTGCCACAGCAATAGCCATCGCGGTTAATAATGTGGTTAAACCGAGTAACAGTAATCGGCTACGTTTTACATTGACTCCCATACCATGGGCATTTTGCTCGCCTAGTGCCAGTAGGTTCAATATTTGCCCGTTACGAAGCAAGATCACTGCAGCAATTAATATTATCGGCGTTGGCCAGAGTAATTGCTGCCAGATCCGCGAATCTAATCCGCCCATGGTCCAGAACACAAATTCACTAACTTCATACTGCTGAGCGGTAAGTAATACGCCCATGGTTAATCCACCGAGTAGGCTTGATACGGCGAGTCCTGCCAAGATTATAAACAGTCCTTGTTGGGCAGATTTGGCGGCCAGGAGGTAAACCAAAGCAGCACTGGCTAAAGCCCCCATTGTGGTAAATAAAGGTAATCCCCCTAAACTGCTAGCACTGATCCCTGTCACTATTGCAACTACTGCGGCAAAGCTGCTACCAGCACTTATCCCTAGAATATCGGGGCTGGCTAATGGGTTTTTGAATAAGCCTTGGCTACACGCCCCCGCTAAAGCGAGTGCGCCACCAGCAAGAATGGCTGCGCAGGCTCGGGGTAGACGAATATGAGCGATAATGGCATTGGCGAGAGGATAATGCTCGGCGGCATATTGGCTACCATGGGTTAGGTAAGCGAGAAATAAGCCAGCGACATCATGCAGTGGTATCGATACTGAGCCGATACAAAGGTATATCGCCAGTATTACGAAGAACAAGATGAATGTGAGTAACCACTGATAGCGGGATGCCAATTTATTCATGGGCTTGCTTTGTTTTATTGTCACCATAAACGTGGTGGTTAAGGTAGATGATCGCATCAACAATGTATTGGCTATCGGTTGAACGCAGTGATTGCGGTAAACAAATCACCTTGTTGTTTTTGATCGCTGTTAATTGTTGAAGTGAAGGATCGGCTAATAACTCTTGGCGAAACTGATTACTGTTATCGGTATTGTCTTTATCACAGGTACCAGGAATGATGATCACATCTGGGTTTAAGACTAATAACTGCTCCTTGGCGAGAGGAACTTGTCCGTATTGATCACCTTGGACGTTAGCAACAACATTGGTTAAGCCTGCACGAACCATAATAGTATTAATGGTTGAGGCTTCATTACTCGCCGCGCCCCATGGAGTGTATTCCACCGCCGTTAATCTGTGTTTCGGTTTAATAAGTTTGGTTGCTAGCTTGGTATTCATTTCATTAACTAGCTGTTGGGCACGTTCAGATTGGTTAACGAGTTTACCAAGCAACAAAATATTGTTCTCGATATCGTGAATGGTATAGACGGTATTAAAGACAAACACGGTGATACCAGCTTGGCGTAAAACCTCTATTTTTTGTTGATCGCTCCAGTTTGCAGCAATAAGCAGATCCGGTTTATTGGCGATAGTACGCTCTATATTGAGATCCAATAAAGGGATTGAGCTTGGGATCTTATTTGCGATCAGAGAATAAGAGGGATCTTTGCTTAAACGACTCAAACTGGTGATCTGATTGGCTGGTAATAATTCTATCAATACTTGATCGCTAAACATGCTTTTTGATGAAACACGTAATGGTGCTTGTTTTAATGTCACCGTGTGGTTCGTTGCATCCGTGACAGTCAGAGGATAACGCGTTGCTTGTATAGCATGAGCGGAAAAAGGCATCACAAAAGCTGTGATAAGTGAAAAGGTATGAAAAAATTGACGTGTCATGATCATTAATCGCAAAGCATATAAAGACTGCTTACCGCTCTTCCTTGGGCTAGCAAAAGATGGCGCACATAGTTAGTGATTTTGATTTAACTGTCAATTACAGTTCTTTGTCGTATTGTTAATATCGCAACCTTGCGAAATAAAGAGGATTGAGTATATGACGTTAAAATATTCTGGTGATATCGATGAATTAGCTTATCCCTTTATCTTTGAAGACTCCCCCTTATGTGATTTTGAAATTCTAACCGATGAGTTATGCACCTATACAGGGCTGGCATTATCTCAACTTGAAGAGGGAGAGCTCCGTCAATCATTAGAATGGTTACAACCACGTATCTTTCATTTAAATGGTTCTATTCGTGGTAAGTGCGGCATATTTGAAGCTGATATCGAAAAGCTTAAAGCTGATTATCATTACTTCCGTGAGCAGGTCAGTGATAGTAATAAACGCTTTGTTCTTCCTCGTGGTGTTGGGCAGGTCATACAACTACATCAGTGTCGAAGCTTGGCGAAGAAGGTTGTACGTCAATTAGTGTTAGTGGACGCTTCGGGAAAAAAGGTACCAGAGACCTTACCTCGCTTTACTAACTTGTTAGTTAACTACTATTTTGCATTGACCCGAGTATTAAACCAGCAAGCGGGTATTGAAGAGCCAGAATACATTAGTATTAATTACCCAAAACCTGCGTGAATGAAATATAAAAAATAATAAAAAACGTCATATATCAAAGATATATGACGTTTTATTGTTTCTGTCAAAAATGGTTAGTATTTACTTACCAATACAGAACGACGTAAAGATACGACCAAGTAAATCATCAGAGGTAAACTCACCTGTGATCTCACTTAGGTGCTGCTGAGCAAGACGTAGCTCTTCAGCAAGGATCTCACCTGCCATAAAGCCTTCAAGCTGCTCTTTACCAATATCGAGGTGCTCTGCTGCACGCTCAAGGGCATCTAGGTGACGACGACGCGCCATGAAACCACCTTCTGTGGTACCTGAGAAACCCATACATTGTTTTAGGTGTTCGCGCAGTGCATCAACACCATCACCTGTGCGCGCTGATAGGCGAATTAGGGTTGGGTTGTTAGCATGGCAAATACCGGTTTGCTCGCCTGTTAACTCGGCTTTGTTACGGATCACCGTTAAGCCCATATCGGCAGGTAGACGCTCAATAAAGTCAGGCCAGATCTCTTTAGGATCGGTCGCATCTGTGGTGGTGCTATCAACCATAAATAGCACGCGATCAGCATGTTCGATTTCATCCCACGCACGCTCAATACCAATACGCTCTACTTCATCGGAAGCTTCGCGCAGACCTGCTGTATCGATAATGTGTAGCGGCATGCCATCAATGTGGATGTGCTCACGCAGTACGTCACGGGTAGTACCAGCAATGTCTGTGACGATTGCGCTGTCTTTACCTGATAGAGCGTTCAACAGGCTAGATTTACCCGCATTAGGGCGACCAGCAATAACCACCTTCATCCCTTCACGCATAATCGCGCCTTGGTTAGCTTCTTTACGTACATCGTTAAGACGCTCGATGATGCCATTGAGATCGCCACTTACTTTACCGTCAGACAGAAAATCAATTTCTTCTTCAGGGAAATCAATCGCCGCTTCTACGTAGATGCGTAAATGGATCAGCGCTTCAACAAGGTCATTCACCTTTGTAGAAAATGCTCCTTGCAGTGATTTGAATGCGCTCTTAGCTGCTTCTTCAGAGCTAGCATCAATTAAGTCGGCAATCGCTTCTGCTTGCGCTAAGTCGAGCTTGTCGTTCATAAAGGCACGTTCAGAGAACTCACCTGGGCGTGCGGCACGAATACCGTCAATTTTTAAGATACGACGGATCATCATATCCATCAGTACCGGGCCACCATGGCCTTGCAGTTCCAACACATCTTCGCCAGTAAAGGAGTTCGGGCCTTTAAAGAATAGCGCGATGCCTTGATCGAGTGCTGTGCCATCTTCATTCTTAAATGGCAGGTATTCAGCGTAGCGAGTTTTCAGTTCGCGACCTGCAACAGCAAGCGCAACCTCTTTGGCTTTAGGACCTGAAACGCGGATGATGCCGACGCCACCACGACCCGGCGGTGTCGCTTGAGCGACAATAGTATCGATGTGTTGATTCATAACCTTGGCTTTGCTTGATAAAAACACGGCAATTGTAAACTAGTGTTGTGTCTAACACCTAATTAGGCAAATAAAAAAGGCGACTAAAAAGCCGCCTTAGTGCAAATGATACGTTACTTCGACTTATCTCGGCTATGTAAGCCTTGTGCTTCGAGCTGACGGAAGATAATAGTTTGCTGAATAAGGGTAACGATATTTGAAGTGAGCCAATACAGCACGAGACCTGCCGGGAAGAACAAAAAGAACACCGTAAAGATAACAGGCATAAAGGTCATGATTTTTTGCTGCATTGGATCGGTAACGGTCGATGGGCTGTTCTTTTGGATAAAGAACATCGAGATCCCCATTAAGATCGGTAGTACGTAATATGGGTCTTGTGCTGACAAGTTTTGGATCCAACCAAAGAAAGGCGCATTACGTAGCTCTGTTGACAGATTCAATACAGTATAGAGCGCAATAAAGATCGGCATTTGCAACAGTAAAGGTAAACAGCCACCTAATGGGTTGATTTGCTCTTTCTTGTACAGTGCCATCATTTCTTGGCTCATACGTTGGCGATCATCACCACAGCTTTCACGCAATGCTTGTAGCTTTGGCTGTAGCATGCGCATCTTTGCCATTGAAGTATATTGCGCTTTTGTTAGCGGATACATTAAGCCACGGACAATCAGGGTCAAAATAATGATGGCGACACCCCAGTTACCCATGACGCCGTGGATGAGTGACAGTAAATCATGGAGAGGGTTGGCGATAAATGATGACCAACCATAATCAGGGGTTGCTGTTGTCGTTAAATCTGGATTCATAATGTCGTGCCGAACTCCGCAAACTAAAGATTAAATTTTAACCAATTATAGTCCGATGAACGTCCGAGTAATGCAAATAAAAAAGGCGACCCGGAGGTCGCCTTTTTCTAACTAGCTTGGATTACTTCGCTTTTTTACTGCTGTGTAAGCCTTTTTTCTCTAGTTGACGGAAAATAATGGTTTGCTGGATCAGTGTAACGATGTTTGACACTAACCAGTAAAGCACTAGACCTGAAGGGAAGAACAGGAAGAAGAACGTAAACATCACCAGCATAAAGGTCATGATCTTCTGCTGCATTGGGTCAGTCACTGTTGACGGACTCATCTTCTGGATAAAGAACATAGTGATACCCATTAGGATAGGTAGCACGTAGTACGGGTCTTGTGCTGACAAGTCATGGATCCAACCGAAGAATGGCGCGTGACGCAATTCAACTGATTCCATTAGTGCCCAGTACAGCGCAATGAAGATTGGCATCTGTAGTAAGATTGGAAGACAGCCACCTAGTGGGTTTACCTTCTCTTTCTTGTACAGCTCCATCATCTCTTGGCTCATGCGTTGACGGTCATCACCTAGACGCTCGCGCATTGCTTGGATCTTAGGCTGAAGCATACGCATTTTAGCCATCGACGTGTATTGCGCTTTTGTTAGTGGGTACATAGCACCACGAACAATGAACGTTAGCACGATGATTGCGATACCCCAGTTACCCACGATGCTGTGAATAAATGAAAGTAGCTTGTGCAGTGGGCTAGCAATGAACCATAACCAACCGTAGTCTACCGTTAGGTTTAGGTTTTTTGCTGTTGCTGCCATTTCATTTTGCAGCTTAGGACCTACCCAAAGTGTCGCTTTGATTTCTTTACTCTGACCAGGTGCAACTGTTTCGATTGGCATGCGTACACCAATGTAGCCGTTACCGTTGCTGGTTGTAGAATAAACTTGAGAGGTTTGATCTGCACCATCGCGTGGGATCCAAGCAGAAACAAAGTAGTGCTGCATGATCGCCGCCCAACCTTCGTTCGCAGCAACATCAAGGTTCTTGTCCTTCATGTCGTCGAAGCTGTATTTCTTGTACTTAGTATCGTTTGCAGAATATGCGCCACCTAGGTAAGTAGGCATCGTTAGGCTACCGCCTGAATCACTTAGCTTATGACGAAGCTGTGCATACATTTGTACGCTTGCTGCTTTGTCTGTGTTATTCGCTACAGTGTAATCAACGTTAACCGCGTAATCGTTACGTTTTAGTACGAACGTTTTAGTGTAAGAAATGCCATCTTTAGTAAATGTCATTGGTACACGTAGTTCGTTTTGCTCTGGACCCATTACAAAATCTTTTGCTGTTACGCTGTATTGCGCACGGCCGTTTTGTTGTGAGTCAGCACCATTTGGACCAATAAGACCAGATTGCGCAATGTAATCATGACCGTTGGTATCGCTCAGCAGTACAAACGGGTCTTTTGAACCTAATGTGTTGTTGTATTTTAGAAGTTTGGCATCAACTACATCACCACCAAGCGTATCTACTGTTAATTCCAATACATCCGTTTTAATGGTAATTAAGTTTTGTGAACTAGTTTGGTCTGTTAGAGGCTGACCTTCACCTGAATGTGATGGGATATCACTATTTTGTGAGGCTTGTTGCGCTACACCTTGGCCTTGAGGCTGAGGATTCTTGTCTGCATTCCATTGTTGGAAAAGTAAGAATGAGACAAAAAGTAGAGCAATTAACAGAATATTACGTTGGGAACCCATAGTTAATGTTCTCTGTCGTTATGCTTAGTTGGCGGAACGGGGTCGTAACCACCGTTATTTAAAGGGTGACATTTTAATAGACGTTTCGCCGCTAACCAACAACCTTTTAATGCTCCATGCATTTTTACAGCTTCGATCGCATATTGAGAGCAGGTAGGGGTAAAACGACAGCGAGGTCCAAGAAGCGGACTTATTGCCAGTTGGTAAAAGCGGACTAGTCCTACGACTAGCCACGCGAAGGGCGAGACAGGCGATGCCATAATTTATCTAACAACTTAAAGAGTTCTTCGTTGCTCAACTCGTTAGCTGATTTCTTGGCAATGACTACGAAATCTTTTGCTGGAAGCTGATGTTGTTTAAGACGGAAACTTTCACGCACGATACGTTTAAAGCGATTTCGGTCGACAGCATTCTTAATCTGTTTTTTTGGAACAGCCAGACCTAGACGGGGGCAGTTTAGTTCGTTAGAACGAGCAAGAATAGTTAAGTGAGGAGAGCCAGCACGATGAGCTTGCTGGAAGACAGTTTTGTAATGTTCGGGAGTTAACAAGCGTAACTCCCGAGAAAAAGCGAACTTATTCAAAATAATCGTCGAGATTACTTAGAAAGACGCTTACGGCCTTTAGCGCGACGTGCGTTGATTACAGCACGACCGTTCTTAGTAGCCATGCGTGCACGGAAACCGTGAGTACGCTTACGCTTAAGAACAGTTGGTTGGAAAGTACGTTTAGACATTTTGTTACCTTAAATTAACTGATCAGTTTTTAAGTTTGTTACCAGTCTTTGGCAATAATTTGCCAAACACCTCTAACAAAGAGGCGGAATTGTAATCACTGACCCTCAAAGAGTCAATAAATATACGTGTAACTGGCAACGGGCGCTGAATTATACGTTTTGTAGCCATAAGCGCAAGGATCCTTAGATGATCATCTATCAATTTAATCGTTTTTTAGCAAAGGATCGTGCAATCGGTCGTGATCGGGTGGGGCTTTTTGTGATAAATGCGCATTGATCATTACTGTTTTGTCTTATTTAATCGGCTTTAGCTGGATCTATCACCTGTCACGGTATGTTTGGGCTTAGATCTTTCCCATATAAAGTGATGAATTGAAAGCGAATGCTAAAAAGTGGGTAAATGGAACGATTTCGACAAGATTAGAAGAGTAAAAAGACTTAGTTTGGGGGGATTTTTGAGTAAATAGGTTACCCACAATAGAACATTTTACCTGTGGATGATAATTGAGCGAAAAAATATCGCTAAATTTAGGTAAAAACGCCAATAAATAGGTGATGAGGCGCATTTATTTTATCGGGGTGTGTTAATATAACTGTGAGTAACAACAGGTTAAATTGTGCTGATCTCCACTTTTTTGTGCGATCAGTGTGTATAACTTGGATCTTATTCACTTGATCTGCGATCTCTTTACTGGAGATCCTCTTCTCTCGGGTATAAAATTATAACCCTTTTTGTGTTTTGTTTATTAAGTGTGGAGTCTAACTTGTCATCTTCGCTATGGTTGCAGTGCCTTCAACGCCTTCAGGAAGAACTCCCTGCGACAGAATTCAGC